>CAYUCJ010000012.1:0-22391 GCA_964443285.1 uncultured Desulfobacteraceae bacterium
TGAACATCCTGATCAAATTGATGTCCGTGGTTTCCCTGGTTATTGCACCGCTGTTACCTGCGATTGGTTTCTTCTTGAGATAAGTTTTCAGCGGTGAGGAACGGGTAAAACCCGTTCCTCATCATGACTGTTGATGACTTTGAAAAAAGTCCTGAGGACCGGACTTTTTACGATTACATCACTATTGATGACTTTGTAAAAAGTCATCATCGTGCCCATGGACGGGCACGCAAATCGGCGGGGTGCATCGCAACCCGTTGATTTGTAAGGAAACCGGAAATCACACTTTTCGGGTTCCGTTAGTAAAAAGTCCATGGAGGGACTTTTTACGATTACATCACTATTAGATGAGGCTGTTTTGAAGTGGAAAAGTTTGTACCTTGCATGTTGGAAGTATGGGGGCTTACATGTTTAGCATAGGGGATTTGGCTGTGTATCCGGCACACGGCGTGGGTGTCATCGAAAGAATTGAGAGCCAGGAGATTTCGGGATGCTGTCAGGATTTCTATGTGATGCGGATTCTCGAAAATGACATGATCATCATGATTCCCACACACAATGTCAATAATGTGGGACTGAGGGAAATCATCGGCCAGAGGGAGGTTCCCAGGGTCTTTTCCATTCTGAAAAAAAGGGATCTACCCATAGATAATCAAACCTGGAATCGTCGTTACAGGGAATACATGGAGAAGATCAAGACCGGATCGGCATTCGAGGTTGCCGAGGTTTACAGGGATCTCCTGATGCTCAAACTGGAAAAGGATTTGTCGTTCGGAGAAAGAAAAATGCTGGACACGGCTAGAAATCTGCTGGTCAAGGAGATCTCACTGGCGAGAAATTGCGGCGAGCAACAGGTGGAGAAAGACCTGGACAGCATCTTTTCATGACCAGGACTCTGACCCCTGGCAAAGAATGAATTGGAAACGGAATTTCAATTTGATGTCTCCAGGGAAGACCGGGATCAACGATTGGATCTTTTTCTCGCCTCACGGTCATTGGACATTTCCCGGTCCAGGATTCAGGAACTCATAAGACAGGGTGCGGTCACAGTCAATCAAGATCCCTCCAGGGCCAGCTACAGGATACGTGCCGGAGACCACATCACCATTGTCATCCCCCCCCCTTCCCCAACAAGTTTTGAACCGGAACCGGTTGCATTTGAGATTATCCATGAAGACGCTTCCCTTCTGGTGGTGAACAAGCCGGCAGGCCTGGTGGTTCACCCGGCGGCGGGACATGCCACCGGTACCCTGGTCCATGGTCTGCTCTGGCATTGCCATGACCTTTCGGGCATAGGGGGTGTCACAAGACCGGGCATTGTTCACAGGCTCGACAAAGACACCTCGGGGCTCATGGTTGTTGCCAAGAATGACCAGGCCCACGCATCCCTGGCCCGCCAGTTTAAATCCGGAGAAGTCAAAAAAGAATACAAGGCGTTGGTCAACGGCAGGGTGGAAGGCCTGGAGGGCAAAATCGATTTGCCCATCGGGAGGCATCCACGAAAACGGAAAAAAATGGCCGTTGCCCTCAAAAGGGGGAAAGGCGCCATAACCCTTTGGTGGCTTATGGAGCATTTCAAGAGCGGGTTTTCCCTCATTTCTGTTACCATCAAGACAGGACGAACACACCAGATCCGGGTCCATTTTGCCAACATGGGGAACCCTGTGGTTGGAGACCAGGTTTACGGATACGGAAAGAACTGGTGGAAGGGGCATCCATTGTGGAAAGAGGGGATTTTGCCCCTTCCGCGGCGTCAATTGCTTCATGCCGGATCTCTGGGATTCCGCCATCCCGATACCGGTCGTTTCGTGACGTTCGACGTCCCTATACCGGAGGACATGGAAGAAATAATAGGGCACCTCAGAGAGATAGATTCCCGCAGTCCGGGGTTCGGGCAAAAAACCTTGACAATGAATAAACTTTAAGCCTATATTAACGAATCGTAAAAAGTCTGTCCTTGGGCTTTTTGCAAAGTCACTGCTGAAAGAAAATGTTTCCTGCCTTTCGGAGGATTCGGTATAGACTGAATATCAAGATAGACTTCATAAGGAGTTTCCATCCGGTCCCGCTTTAGCGGGTTCAAAATCTCAGCGTCAATTTCATGAATGATGTGTGTCCCGCCGACAGGGGATGCATCTCTTTATAGTTCCATGATGTTCCCGCTCAAAATCCGGGATCTTCGACGTGATCTTGTAATCCCATCCTGACAGGATTGAATGGAGACTCTCTGGTGCCCGTAAAGTGTCTACCCATGGGGACCGGCTGACCTACAAAAGAACCATTGTTAACCACACATAAGCGTTTCCAGGGCCGAGCACACAACCTCGAATGAGGTTGCTGCATGGGTGGAGGTCTTCTGGAAACAGGGCCGGGGGAAAGGCATCCTGCCGCTCCGAAAAGAGGCCTGCTTGCAGCTTTGTGAGGGTATGACCAAATTGCATTTGTGCGAACAGGAGAACAGGAATGAATCTTATTGAACTGAAAAAGATGAAAATCAGTGAATTGACAAGCATGGCCAAGGAGTTTGATATCCAGGGCGCATCAAGACTGCGCAAACAGGACCTGGTCTTCTCTCTGCTTCAGGCCCACTCGGAACAACACGGCCTGATCTACGGGGAAGGGGTACTGGAAATCCTGCCCGATGGATTTGGATTCCTCCGGGCGCCTGATGCCAATTACCTGCCGGGGCCGGACGATATCTACATCTCTCCTTCCCAGATCCGTCGCTTCAACCTGAGAACGGGGGACACCATTTCCGGCCAGATCAGGCCGCCCAAGGATTCGGAACGCTATTTCGCCCTTTTGAAGGTGGAGAGCGTGAACCACGAGGACCCGGAGATTGCCCGCGAGAAAATCCTCTTTGATAACCTTACCCCCCTGTATCCCGAGGAGAGGATCAATCTTGAAACAACGACAGACAATTACTCCTCCAGGATAATGGACCTCATGACGCCCATAGGCAAAGGCCAGAGAGGATTGATCGTGGCCCCGCCTCGAACCGGAAAAACGATGCTCCTGCAGAACATCGCCAACAGCGTCACCGCGAATGACAAATCCATCCACAAGATCGTTCTTCTCATCGATGAGAGGCCTGAAGAAGTCACGGACATGTCCCGCTCGGTGGACGCGGAGGTGATCAGCTCCACATTCGACGAACCGCCCCAGCGGCACGTCCAGGTGGCCGAGATGGTGATAGAAAAGGCGAAGAGACTGGTGGAACACAAAATCGACGTGCTCATCCTTCTTGACAGTATCACGCGCCTGGCAAGGGCGTACAATACGGTGGTTCCCCCGAGCGGAAAGATCCTGTCGGGCGGGCTCGATTCCAATGCGCTGCACAAGCCCAAGAGGTTCTTTGGCGCCGCGAGGAATATAGAGGAGGGAGGAAGCCTGACCATCATCGCCACCGCCCTCGTCGATACGGGTAGCAGAATGGATGAAGTCATTTTTGAAGAGTTCAAGGGCACGGGCAACATGGAAATTCAACTGGACAGGAAATTGACGGACAGGCGGGTATTTCCCTCCATTGATATCAACCGTTCCGGGACCCGAAAGGAAGAATTGCTCCTGGATGAGGCGGATCTTAACCGCATCTGGATATTGCGAAAACTCCTCTCCCCCTTGACACCGGTGGACAGCATGGAATTTTTCCTTGAAAAAATGAGGGGAACCAGAGACAATAAAGAGTTTTTGGCTTCCATGAGTCAGTAGGATATCAACATGGGCCTGCCTTTTTTTAAAAAGAAAAGAGACCGCGAAAATCGGTGTTCAGGGATCCTAAAGCTGCGGAGTGTCAACCGCCAGACCTGAACCCGACTACCCCGTGGGTAAAAAAGGAGAAATCATGAAAGAAGGAATTCATCCGGAATATTACAAGGCGAAAGTGCGTTGTGCCTGCGGCAATGAATTTGAGGCCGGCTCAACCCTGAAGGAAATCAAAGTGGAAATCTGCTCCAAGTGCCACCCCTTCTTTACCGGCAAGCAGAAACTGGTCGATTCAGCGGGGCGGGTTGAGCGGTTCAAGAGGAAATATGCAAAGTTTGAGCAGGAGCACTCAGCAAAGGTGAAATCCTGAGATTCCATTTTGCGTTCAAGATGAACTGTGCCTCTGTGGTAAACAATTATTTTCGGGGAGCAACCGTGAACTCCTGAAGTTCCACGGATTTCTATGTTTGGAAAGATCAAGGAAATTGAAACCCGATACCTGGATCTCGAGGGGTATCTGAGCAGCCCTGAAATCATCAAGGACCGGAAGGTATTCCAGAAGTACGCA
This sequence comes from uncultured Desulfobacteraceae bacterium, assembly GCA_964443285.1. Lineage (GTDB taxonomy): Bacteria > Desulfobacterota > DSM-4660 > Desulfatiglandales > Desulfatiglandaceae > CAYUCJ01. The sequence continues at coordinate 4,274 of CAYUCJ010000012.1, forward strand.
AAGGAACACAGCCTCCTGAGCCCTATTATTTCAGCCTTCAGGAAGTACGAGACAGCGCGGGAGGAGATTGAGAAAAACACCCCCCTGCTGGAAGACACTGATCCTGAAATGAGGAAACTTGCCAGGGAGGAAATTGATTCCCTTCGTTCCTCCATGATGCAACTTGAAGCGGACCTCAAGGTACTACTCCTTCCCAGAGATCCCCATGACGAAAAAAATACCCTGCTGGAGATCAGGGCCGGAACGGGAGGTGAAGAGGCCGCCCTTTTTGCTGCCGATCTTTTCAGGATGTATGCCCGTTACGCAGAGATGAGGTCGTGGAAGACCGAGATTCTCAGTCAGAATGCCACGGGAATCGGGGGCTTCAAGGAGATCATCATCCTGGTTTCCGGTGATCGGGTTTACAGCCATCTCAAATATGAGTCCGGCGTTCATCGGGTGCAACGCGTCCCGGAGACGGAGACCCAGGGGCGCATCCATACCTCAGCCGTCACGGTGGCTGTGCTGCCTGAGGCCGAAGAAATCGACGTGGAGGTCGATCCCGAGGACCTTCGCATCGATGTTTACCGCTCTTCAGGACACGGTGGACAGCACGTTAACGTTACGGATTCTGCCGTTCGCATTACCCACGTCCCCTCCGGTCTGGTGGTCACCTGCCAGGACGAGAAATCACAACACAAGAACAAGGCAAAGGCCATGAAGGTCCTCCGTTCCCGCCTGCTGGACCTTGAAACGTCCGAACAGCAGTCCAAGATCTCGGAAGAAAGGCGCAATATGGTGGGGTCAGGGGACCGAAGCGAGCGTATCAGGACGTACAATTTCCCCCAGGGGCGTGTTTCCGACCACAGGATCGGCCTGACCCTTTATAGATTGGAAGATGTCCTCCAGGGGAACCTGGATCTCCTCATCGACCCCCTGACCACGCATTTTCAGACCGAGACCTTGAAAAAGACCTCGGACAACTGAACCGATCGGGACGCTTATGGACGTGGCTTTATGGACCATCGGCAACCTCCTGAAAACCACCGCCAAATACCTCAAAGAGAAGCGCATTGAAAGCCCCCGCCTGACAGCGGAAGTACTCCTTGCCCATGGACTCGGGATGGACCGGGTCGGTCTTTACCTGGAATTCGAAAAACCCCTTACTGAAAAAGAACTTTCAGGCTACAGAACTCTCGTTCGACGCCGGGTGCGTGGAGAACCCCTCCAATATATCACGGGGGTCCAGGAGTTCTGGTCCATGGCCTTCAAGGTGGGTCCCGGTGTGCTCATCCCGAGGCCGGAGACGGAACTCCTGGTGGAACAGGCCCTCGCCAGGGCTGAAAAAGCGAAAAAAGGGCATCATCAGGGGTTGCGACTCCTGGACCTGGGAACCGGTTCGGGAAGTTTAGCCGTTTCGCTGGCAAAGGGACTTCCGGAATGGGACGTCTGGGCCACGGATATTTCAGCTGAAGCCCTCCACTGGGCGCGGATCAATGCCGAGAAGCATGGGGTAGACAGTCTGATCCGTTTCCGGCAGGGGGATCTGTTTGATTGTGTGAGGGCGGAGGAGGAGGTTTTCCATATCATTGTCTCCAACCCCCCCTATGTGGGGGAGGAGGAATACGGGGTGCTTCCAGCCGAAGTGAGGGAACATGAACCGCGTATCGCCCTTGCAGGAGGCCCCGGGGGCATGACAACCATAGAGCGTATTCTGCGGGAGGCAACCGACTTTCTGAATCCCGGCGGGTGGTTGCTGCTCGAAATGGCCCCGGGCCAGACGGAGAAAGCTCTGGAGCTGACGGAAAAGCAGGGTTGTTATGACGACGTGAGCCGCATTCGGGATTACAGCGGCCAATACAGGGTCGTGGCGGCCAAACGGAAGTAGCTATTTCCGGGAAGTTTTCAGGGTTTCCCACACCTCTTTGACCTGTTGACGTGTTTTCCCCAACTCCTTTTCATTGTGGATGACAAAGTCCGCGTATCCCACCTTCTCGTCTATGGGTAGCTGGGCCTTCAGAATATTGGCGGCTTCTTCATGACTGATATGATCCCTTTCCATGAGTCTGTCTATTTGGGTTTCCCGGGGGGCGTAAACTACCAGCAGCTTGTGAAAGAGATACTGAAGATTTAACTCGATCAGGAGCGGGATGACCACCTGTATAACCGCCCCTGATTGTTCTTTTGCAATGTTGCCCACCTGCTTCGCAAAAGCCTGATGGATTCTTGGGTGGGTGAAACTTTCCAGCTTCTTTCTTTTTTCAAAATCGCGAAAGACGATACCTGAGAGTTTTTTGCGATCGAGATGACCGTCTTCGGTCAGGACCTGTTTACCGAAGTATTCCACGATATCCCGGAGGGCAGGCTGCCCCGGTTCCACCACCTCTCTCGCGATGAGGTCAAAGTCGATCACCGGTGCCCCGAGTTCTTGTAGCATATTGGCCACCGTAGTTTTACCGGTGGCAATCCCGCCTGTTACTCCCAGGAGGAGGCGACCGTCTTCTCCGCGAAGGCTTTTCAGCTCATCGAGCCCCCCATAGGACATGGGAAACGCCGTGGTAACGTCTTGCTCGGCCCCCGCATAACTGATGGGATACCGGATTCCGCGCCTGTAAAGGGCCTCCATGCCACCCAGGGCCTTTTCCATCATGCCTGCGGGGAGGGCCATGACTAGGTCTTCGTCCTGGGCGTGGCCGTAGCGTCTTTCGCCGTAACAGGGGATCGTCAAGGCGGGCTTTCCCGTCAAGTAGCAACGGGCAATGGCGTCCGAGCATGAAGATTCCCCCACACAGAAAAACTGCATGACTTCATAGTCCTCGAACTGGAGGGAATTGATAAGGAGCATCATCTGGGCGGGGTTCGCGTAGATGAGAACGATGTCCGGCTCGAAGGGCTTGTAGACCAGGGGGGCCATGGCCACGGCTTCATATTTCCCCAAGGGCAGATGGGGGATGGAGGCCTCGTATTTCTTTCCATCTTCCCTTGTCTTTACCCAGACGATACTTCGAAACGTCCCATCCTTGTAAGTGTCGGGCTTCTCAGCCAAGCCCAGCATGGAAGGGCAGGCAGGGGCCAGAAAATCGCTGCCTTCTGCGCCCACGGTCCAATCAAAGTTTCGGACCAGGGTGATGAGCTGACAGAGGGTCACCTTGTGATCAGGCTTCCGCATGAATGGAATTCCGTCAAGGGCCTCCTTGTTTTCCAGCATCTTGAAGGCCACGGGAAAGGATTTCAGCCTCATGAGAAGTTCCAACCGCCGGATCAGTTTTCCCCAGTCAGGTGGATTTTTCATGGCAATACCGCCTCCGTCTTCTCTGCGCGAAAGGCGCATGGGGTAAAGGCCCCCTTTCTTAAAGCGTTGACGAGCTCATTTTCATCGCGGACAGGGGTGAGAAAGCGGGTGGCATAGAGTCCCACCTCGGAAACCTCGTGTGCATCGCTCCCTCCTGTGCCCGGAAGACCCAGTGTCGCAGCCACTTCAGAGGCGAAACTGTTTTCTTCCCCGGTCACCTTGCCGTTTAAGACCTCCACACCATCCACCGATCGAAAGAGCGGCCGTTCCGCACCTTTTTGGGGGCTCAGACCCAGTTGCCCAAGGCCGAAGGTCAGGAAGCCGCGAAAGGGATGGGCTGCGATGATCAATCCGCATGAAGCATGGACCTCTTCGGCCAACTCCTTGAGTTGAATGATCCCCTTGATGTCCCGATCAAAACCGAAGACAAGCATGTCCCCCTGGTCCGTCGTGATTTCATTTCCGCGGAGGACCAGAAACCCATGCCTTTGGCGAAGTTCTTCGACGGATTCCCTGGACCATAGGTGATTGTGGTCGGTCAGGCAGATACCGTCCAGACCGATCCGCTTGGCTTCCTGGATCAGGTCATCTACAGGGGCGGAGCTGCAGGGAGATGCCGGGGAGGTGTGCACGTGGAGATCAATGACCATGCCCCCGGAAACCGTCCCTTTCTCTTCTTCAAAATTGTATCTCGTCTGGACTGATGGACGGGAAGGGCCCGGCGCGGAGGACGCGCTGGCGCCCGCAGGAACGTTCATGTCAGGTGTTTCCGCTTGCCCCAGGAATGCCTCAAAAGTCAAGTCGGGGTTCACGCCCTTCTGATCTTCCCACTTTACAAGCAAGGCCGCTTCTCCAGCGGAATGACAGCACTCGAGAGTCAGGTTCGCAAAGTGGCGGCACGCCTTCCTGCCCACGAGCTTATTGATCTTTCGGGAGAAGCCTTCTGCATCGATCCTGAGACCCACCGCTCCCTGCAGAAACCGGACGGCCCGGGGACATTCGGGAGTGGTCCAGTGGTTCCATTTTCCATGGAGGGAGAGGATGGCGAGATCCGTGACCCGGATCTCCATGTCCATTTCGAGGCCGTAAATGTCGTCATCCAGGACCCCGCGTATAAACAGGATGTCGCTCTCTTTCCTGGAGATGCTCACCAGTTTGTTTCGCATGAATGTCTGCGCCATCATTTCTCAACCGTTTCTTTTGGGGGCTCGATACCCTCCACCAGGGAGCTGCCGGGCGCAAAGGCCGCACAGCGGTTGTAAAGCCGGATATTCTGTTTGACCATGTTTGCGTAGAATTCTTTCTTTCCCGTCTCCCCGGCCGGGGCCTTCAAGAGCACATCCTTTGTGAAGGAGAGGATCACCGCGTGGCAGCACTCCTCCACCATGAAGGCCAGTTGACCACACTCCGTGGCCTCGCCCATCAGCCCCTTGATGATCTTGAGCATGCCCGGTCCGATCCTCACACCCAAGATCTTTTTCAGGGCCTCATTTTGATCCCGGCATTCATCTTGATAGGTCCGTTTGACTTCACCCTTGGCGTCCGAGATTTCGAGATCCGGCAATTTGACGGTGATTTCCACGCAGGCATCTGTCAGTGTGTCCTGCAGGTGACACGAAGACAACAGGGTCTGCTCATCCACCTGACTGACGCTCGTGCAGCGGTTCCTCTGGAATTGGAGAATCTGGGGCATGATGCGGTGTTCCTTTCCTGATGCCTTGTCGGCCAATAGCGTTATGTGCGGCGGCCATTCCTTCCTACATTGGATAGCTGGTTTTGTCAATAGACCGGGACATGGGCAATGGAATAGCCCGTGCAGCAATAACTCCGGCTCCCTGAAGAACACAATGCAAGGGAGGCAGCTATTTCTATCCGACATCCTTCCAAAATGAGAAGGGGGCATCCCGTAGCAGGATTGCTACATATCTGATTGGATCGGCAGGCCGTATTTTCGCATCTTCTTATAGAGGAGCGTCCGGTGGATGCCCAGCATGCGGGCGGCCTTTGCCTTATTGTATTTGGCGGACCGAAGGGCATGGCGGATGGCCTCCTTTTCCGCATCCGACTGAACAGCTCTCAGATTCGCTCGACCGGAGCCACCGCTTTTGCCCCCACCATGCAGATAGAACGGAAGGTCCGGAAGGGTGATGGTATCCCCTTCCAGAGAGGAAAGGACCCTTTCAAGGACATTGATGAGTTCCCTGACATTTCCCGGCCAGTGATGGTTCAAGAGGCCGGTTTCAGCCTCTTTGTCAATGCCGATCTCAGGCATGGCGGCCTCCTTTGCCATTTCTTTGAGCATGTGTTGGCAGAGGGGAATGATGTCTTCTTTTCGTTCCCGCAAGGGTGGGATGTGAAGGGGGATCACGTTCAGACGGTAAAAGAGATCCTTTCTAAATCGACGCTCGGCCAGCATGGCTTCCAGGTTCTGATTCGTGGCTGATATGAGCCTGAAATCCGATCGGATAAGGGCCGTCCCCCCGACCCGCTCAAACTCCTTTTCTTCCAGCACCCGCAGGAGTTTGGGCTGCATCTCCCACGGGAGGTCTCCGATCTCGTCGAGAAAAATGGTCCCCCGGTGGGCCAGTTGGAATTTTCCCGGCTTGCCTGCTGAGCGGGCCCCCGTGAAAGCCCCCTTGTCATACCCGAAGAGTTCGGATTCCAGTAGGTCTTTCGGGATGGCCGAACAGTTGATGCGGACGAAGGGATAGAGTTTTCGGGGGCTGGCATGGTGGATGGCCTGCGCAAAGATCTCTTTTCCGGTCCCGCTCTCTCCGGAAATGAGGACCGGGTAAAGGGCCGCCGCAGCCCTGAGGGCGGCGTTCTTCAAAGCCAGCATCACGCTGCTTCGGCCAACGATGCTCTCAAGGGTATAACGTGTGGAGCGCAGCGACATCAATTCCTTTTCATAGAGTTCCACCTTTGATTCAAGAAGAGAGAGTTCCTCCGCCAGTTTCCTCACATCCCGCACATCTTTGAACATCACCTGCCCGAATACAGCCACCACTTTGCCGTCTTTCCTGATGGGAATGCGCTGCACCACCATGTCCTGACCCTTGATCCGGTGGGACTGGTTGATCTCGGCCTTGCCGGTTTTTCCCACAATGTGCATCCTGGTATTCTCGATCACTTCCGTGGCGTGTTTTCCGATCTGGGCCTCGGGGTCGAGCCCGAGAAAATGTCCGTAAGGTTTGTTGAAATGGGTGATGATCCCGTTTGCATCGGTGACAATGCAGCCGTTGTAAATGCTGTCGAAGATCAACCTGAACATTTCGAGCTGCTCCTCAGCGGCTCTGCGGTCTCGCAAATGCCCGCTCGGATCTCCCTGAGTGTCCGGTTTCGCAGGAAAGGTTCTCTGCTTTGTTCTGCCCATACCACCTGTTTCCGTAGCAATTATTCTACATGTCGATTTCTTGATACACAATCACTACACTTTTGCGCCGTCCAATGCAATAAAAAAAATCAGGGTATTCTGCCTGCCCTTCTTTGAGAAACCTGGCTTTCCGGGGATGGAAGTGGAAAAGGGCAGGTTAAGGGAACAAGCAGTGGATTTGTGGCCCCGAATTTGCTTTATAAAGGAGAAGCTGCAGATTCTGTTTCAATCGTCCCGATAATTCCATCTGTCCCCACGTTCACAATGGCGCCGAGAGGTATGGTGCCCGAAGCGGCAGGAAAGCCGGCAACCCCAAAACGTTTCTCTAAGAAAAGGAGGAAAAAAATGAAGATCAAACATGCACTCGGTGGTTTTTTGCCTTTTCTCTTGACCCTTGCGCTCCTGGCAACCCCGGTCCTGGCGGCAGGCCCGATCAAAATCGGGATCATTCAGGGTCTGAGCGGCCCCTATGAGATCTATGGGAAGGCGGAGGTTACCGGTTTCAAAATGGGTCTGGAATATTTCACCCACGGAACCAACAAAATCCTCGGCCGGGATGTGAAACTCCTTGTTGAAGACACACAGCTGAAAGCTGCGAGGGCAAAGATGCTCCTGACCAAGCTCTACAACGACGACAAGGTGGATCTCGCCGTAGGTCCTACCAGCAGCGGGGTGGCGCTGGCAGTCCTGCCGGTGGCCCGTGATTTCAAGAAGATTCTCATTGTGGAGCCTGCGGTGGCGGACGCCATCACGGGTTCCCACTGGAACGGCTACATCTTCCGCACCGGCCGGAATTCAGGTCAGGATGCCATTTCCAATGCGGCGGCCGTGGCCAAGCCGGGGGTATCCATCGCCTGTATCGGCCAGGATTACGCCTTCGGCCGTGACGGCATTGCCGCCTACAAGAAGGCCGCGGAAGCGCTGGGTGCCAAAGTGGTTCACGAGGAATACTGCGACCCCAAGGGCACGGATTTCACCGCCCCCATTCAGCGGATCATCGAGACCCTGAAAGACAAACCCAAACCCAAGTATGTCTGGGTCATCTGGGCCGGTAAGGGCGGCCCCATGCCACAGCTCATGTCTGCAGGCCTCGACAACTACGGGATCGAGATCGCTAGCGGGGGAAACGTGCTGGCGGCGCTCAAAATGATGAAGCCCCTCAAAGGCATGAAGGGTTCCATCTACTACTACTATGAAAATCCCAACAATCCCGTCAACGACTGGTTTGTCAAGGAACACCTGAAACGCTTTAACGAACCCCCGGATTTCTTCACCTGCGGCGGCTTTGCCGCAGCCAGCGCCGTGGTCAAGGCCATCACCAAGGCGGGGGGAACGGACACCGAGAAACTCATCTGTGCCATGGAAGGTATGGTTTTCATGACACCCAAAGGAACGATGATTTTCCGAAGGGAGGATCACCAGGCCCTCCAGTCCATGTTTGCCTTTCAGCTCGACGTGAAACCGGATGTGCCCTGGGCCATTCCTGTCCTCATAAGGGAGATGTCTCCTGCAGAGACGGCGCCGCCCATTCAGAATAAGCGAACGTTATGCCCCTGAGGCGCTTGGATCCCATTATCGAGACGAGGGATCTGACCATCCGCTTCGGGGGGCACACGGCCGTGGATCACGTGAACTTCAAGGTGGAGCCCTTTGTCTTGAAGTCCATCATCGGCCCGAACGGCGCCGGGAAAACCACCCTTTTCAACCTGATGACCGGTCAGTACAGGGCGAGCGAAGGGAAGATTCTCCTCAAGGGCAGGGATATTACGACCCTTGGTGCCGCTGAAAGGACCCGCATGGGGATGGGGCGGTCCTTTCAGCTGACCAATATTTTTCCCCTCTTGAGCGTCCTTGAAAACGTGCGGGTCGGTGTCCAGGCCAGGGAAGGCTTCGGGCTCAATTTCTGGCGGAACGCCCGCCGTTTTCCCGGGGCTGAAGACGAGGCCTATGCTATCCTAGAAGAGGTCCTCCTGGCCGAAAAATGGGCCGCACCTGCCAGCACCTTGACCCACGGAGAACAGAGGAAGCTGGAAATCGCTATCCTGATGGCCCTGGAACCCGAGATCCTGTTCCTTGACGAACCCACTGCCGGGATGGGCCAGGAGGAGGTCCCGGCGATCCTCGAAATTCTCCAGGGGATCAAGTCCGCCGGGAGTCGCACCCTGCTTCTGGTGGAGCACAAGATGGATATGATCATGACCCTTTCGGATCAGATCGCGGTCCTCCAGGAGGGAAAGCTGATCGCTGACGGGGATCCGGAAGAGATCCGGAAGAGTGACGCGGTCCGGGAAGCCTATCTCGGAGGAGGAGCCAGACGTGAATGATGCCGTCCTGAAGGTAGATCATGTCCACACCTTTATCGGACAGCACCATATCCTCCAGGGTGTTTCCTTTGAGGCGAGGGCTGACGGGGTAACGGTCCTTATCGGGAGAAACGGCGCTGGAAAAAGCTCGACACTCAAAACGGTCATGGGTCTCCTGCCTCATTCCGAAGGGACGATTTTTTTCAAGGGCGATGAAATCCGGGGAAAGCGGCCTCATCAGATCGCGCGCATGGGGATCGGCTACGTCCCGGAAGAAATGGGTATTTTTGCCAACCTGACGGTTGAAGAAAACATGCGGGTCGCCATACTTTCAGAGGATGAAAGATCGGCCGCCAGGCTGGAAGAGACTTTCGGGATGTTCGCAGATCTCAGAAAATTCTGGAAGGCCAAAGCGGGCAACTTGAGCGGGGGTCAGAAGCAGATGCTCGCCATTGCCAGGGCCATTGTCAACGACACGGGCCTGCTCCTCATCGATGAACCTTCCAAAGGGCTGGCCCCGATTATTGTGGATGGTCTTATCGAAGCGCTTAACCACATCAAGGCGAATACGGTCATCGTCCTGGTGGAGCAGAATTTCTACATGGCAAGCGCCGTGGGAGACGACTTTTACATATTGGATGACGGCAGGGTCGTCGAGAGCGGGTCCATGGAAGACCTGGTTCTCGATGAGGCCTTGAAGAGCAAGTATCTGGGGATTTCCGGGGCAAACGGCTAAGGGATTTTGCGTTAAAGGGGAGGGATAACCTGTCGTGACGCAGGTGACATCCGAAAGATGGCGCGGACAACTCATTGCTTTGGGGGTAGCGGCCCTTTTCCTGCTTCCCATCATCGGCATCCCCATAAAGATCTACCTGACCCTTACCATCGCCGGCCTCGCCATGGGCATGCTTCTCTTCCTTGTGGCCTCGGGGGTAAGCATCATCTTCGGGTTGATGGATGTCCTGAACTTCGCCCATGGGGCCCTTTTCGCGTGGGGGGCTTATGTGGGCTTCAGCTTTTTCCAGGCCATGATGAAGTGGGTGGAAGCCGATTCGGTCCCTCAGAACCTCGCTGTTTACGGCGTGGCCCTGGTGTCGGCCATGATCACGGTGGCGCTCCTGGGGGCGATCATGGAAAGAACGATCATCCGGAGGGTGTATGGGAATCACCTGTTTCAGATCCTGATCACCTTTGGTGCGACCATTGTGCTGGTGGAACTGATCCGCGTCTTCTGGGGGCCGAACGATGAGGTCATGACCGTCCCTTTTTCCTTTCAGGGGAACTGGGATGTCAGGGGTGTCATCATCGATAAATACCGGGTCATCTGCATCGTCATCGGAGGGGTCGTCTATGGTGCCGTCCAATTGATTTTACGAAGGACCAAGCTGGGCACCATTGTCCGGGCGGGGGTGGAAAACAGGGACATGGTCCAGGCCATGGGACACAATATCTTCCTCCTCTTCACTGGTGTCTTTGCGGTGGGTGCGGCCCTTGCCGCTCTCGGAGGATTTGCCATGTCTGTATTCAGCCTTCAGGTGTATCCGGACATGGGGGCCACGTATCTCCTTTTCGCCTTTATTGTGGTCATTATAGGGGGGCTCGGAAGTGTAACGGGTTCTTTGGTTGGGGCCCTGATCGTGGGACTCGCTTACAATTATGTGGCCTATCTTGTCCCATGGGCGGCAGCGGCCACAAACGTCGTGATCATGATCATGATCCTTCTGGTGAAACCCAAAGGACTCTTTCCCGCAGGGAAGTAAAGGATGAGGTATGGTTGATCTGACACCGGTTCAACGAGCACGGCAGGAGAAAAGGGAAAGGCGGTTTGCCGGCGGGAGCTTTTATCTCCGGACCGCGGGGTTCCTTTTTTTTCTCCTGGCACCCTTTCTTTTCCCGTCGTTCAAAACGGTGGACCTCGCCATGAAGATCATGATCTACGGTGTCCTCGTGGCAAGCTTTGATATCCTCCTGGGGTATACGGGCATCCTCTCCTTCGGGCACGGCATGTTTTTCGGGATCGGGGCCTATTGTGTGGCCTTCCTCGCGGGGAAATACGGGGTGGCCTCCTACGGCAATCTCGCCCTGGGTCTCGTCCTGGGCGCGGCCGTTGCTTCGGCCCTGGCTATCCTTGTCAGCTTTCTTTCACTCCGGGTGAAGGCCATCTTTTTTGCCATGGTGACCCTTGCCATCGCGGAACTGGCCATGGTCCTGGCCACCAAACTGAGCGGCTTTTCCGGCGGGGAGGATGGAATCAGCGTGAGTATGCCGGGGATTCTTGCCGTATCCTACAGCATGGGGAAGGTCTTCGGTTTTGAGATTACCGGGAGGGTGCTGACCTACTATCTCCTCCTGTTTGCCTGCCTCGGGCTTTTCATCGTGATGGTGAGGTTTATCCATTCGCCCCTTGGCCATGTCCTTGAGGCAATTCGTGACAATGTCCAGCGGGCGGATGCCCTTGGATACAAAACTTTCATTTTTCAAGGCATCTCCATCACGTTCGGGTGCGTTATCGCAAGTCTTGTGGGAGGGCTCTACGCCATGTGGGTGGGATACGTGAACCCGGAATCCTGCCTGAGTGTTTCAACCATCATGCTTGATGTCCTCTTCATGGTTATTATCGGTGGTATGGGTACGCTCTATGGCGGGATTCTGGGGGCGGCCTTTGTCCTCGTTGCCCAGACTTTTCTTCCCGATCTTCAGCATTTGGCAAAGGGGCTTTTTCCCCATGCTTCTCTATTGCATGATGTCCTGGACAGGTGGTTGCTCCTGTTCGGGATCCTGTTTATTCTGGTCGTCATCTTTTTCCCCAAGGGGATAATCGGATCGATGCGGCTGCGCAAATCGCGAAAGGTGTAAATGACTTGGTAACTAACAACAGGGGGGGTGATCATGATTGAACCTGCTATGATAAGCGTTCAGGGCAATGGCGTAAACATTCAACAGGCCGTGTGGGAAGGTGATGGAAAAAACGTGCTTTGTGTCCACGGGATAACAGCCAATTGCCGTTGCTGGGATGTCCTCGCGGAGTCGCTTTGCGGCGAAAACAGAATCATCGGCATGGATCTGAGGGGAAGAGGGCTTTCAGACAAGCCTTCCACAGGCTATTCCATTGAAACACATTGCGAAGATATGAAGGCGTTGCTGGAAAATCAGGGCATTGATAAGGCGGTTCTCATGGGACACTCCCTCGGGGCCTTTATTTCGGTTGTCTTCGCAGCCCAATACCCGGAGCTGGTGGATCGGATCATCCTGGTGGACGGAGGAGGAAGACTGTCGGAGGAGCAGATGGACAAGGTCTTTGCCGGAATCAAACTCTCATTGGACCGTTTGGGCAAGGTTTTTCCGTCATTGGAGGACTATCTGGACGTGATGAAACAGGCCCCCTTTCTCAAACCGTGGATCAAGGCGCTGGAGGTGTACTACAGGTATGAAGTGGAGGACGTGGAAGGGGGGGGGATCCGCACGCGGATCCGGCCGGAACATATACAGGAAGAGACAATGAATCTGAGAAAAATGGATATCTCTCAATTCTATCACAGGCTCGCCTGTCCCGTACTGATACTGAGGGCACCGTTAGGCCTTCTGGCGGATGACGATATCCTTCTGCCCGAAGCGGTGCTGGAGAGGATGCTGCGCGAGATTCCGGACGCCCGGAGTTACGAAGTGGAGGGAACCAACCACTACACGATCATGTTCCAGACCAATGAGTCGAGGGATCAGGCAATCCGGGAATTCCTGCGGGAACAGTAACCTCCATGTCTCCAGGGTGCCGGGGAAAAGAAGATCCTGTGCGGTGCTTTAATGAATCTGTGGTGAAGCTGTGACCATTTTTACAAGGGGTCCGGAAATCATTTTCATAAACACGAGTTGCCAGAGAAGAAAAGGGAGAAAAGATGGACATAGGCGAGCCGGAAATCAAGAAGGGGGAAATTCTTCTTTTGCAGGACGATCACTTCAATCCCGGGAATGTCTGTATCGTGACCGGGGCATCCGGCGGAATAGGGAGGGCCACGGCTGTGGCCGCTGCAGCCAACGGCCTTATGACCGTGGGCCTGGATGTGGATGAAGAAGGGGGAAAGGGGACCCAGCAAATGGCCAGGGACATGGGCGGCCAGATGATCTTCCTCAAGACCGATCTCTGTGCTGATGAAGAGGTGGAAAAGGCGGTGGAGGAAGCGGCCAAGCTGGGGAGCATCAAGTACGTGGCCAACATCGCGGGAATCCAGCATATCGATTCCGTCGAAAACTTCCCCATGGAGAAATATGACTGCATGATGCGGCTCATGCTTCGCGCCCCGTTTTTCCTCTCCAAGTTGACCATCCCCCACATGAAAAAGAGCGCTGACGGGACGGGCGCCATAGGAAACATGGCCTCAGTGCATGCCCATATCTGCACCCTCAACAAACCCGTCTACAATATCACCAAGTTCGGCCTGCGTGCACTCACCCAATCTCTCGCCGCGGAAGGTCAGGGAGAAATCCGATCATTTTCGGTAAGTACGGGTTTCGTCAAAACGGCCCTGGCCCTGAAGCAGATTCCGGCCCAGGCCGAGCAGCGGGGGATTACGCCGGATGAAGTGGTCCGGGATGTCATGATGGGGAGTTCCCGTGTCAAGGAGATGATGGCACCCATAGAGGTGGGGAATCTCTTTGTCCTGGGATTTTCACGTTTTGCCAGATATCTCATCGGCGGGGACCTCCTCTTTGACGGGGGAATGGTGCTGACGTACGCGGAAATGAAAAAATAGGAGAATCTGTCGGATGCCTAGCATCTGAACATTTCCCAACCGTTCTTAGAATGTAAGCGGTAAATGAGCATGGAATCAGCCGGAAGAGGGCATTGGAGCCATGAGTTCCCTCAGTTCGGTTTCAACGAAGTCAATGTGCCGCCTTGCTTCCCGGGATGCTTGTTCGGGATTCCGGCCCTTGATGGCCTTGAAGATACGCATGTGCTGGTCTGCGATGAGGCGCTGGTTCTCCTTTTTTCTAAAAAGCTGCTCCCGGGACATCTTCTGGGTACTCCACAGGATGTGGTAGCAGGAAGCGGTCAGGTGGGAAAGGACGGTATTGTGGGCGGCCAGGGAGATGGCAATATGGAAGTCGGCATCGGTCTTGGCATCATCCCTGTTTTCGCTTAAATTCTTCTGGTCACGGATGACGATTTTTTCCAGCCGCTCGATGTCCGATTCCGTGGCCTTTTTGGTGGCGTTAAAGGCAGCCCAACTTTCCATGGCCCTCCGGATATCCAGGAGTTCGAAGAATTTCCCCTGGTCTTCGGCGATGAGGAGGCTCAAGGGGTCCTCCACCGGCCTCTGGGTGAGAGACTTGACAATGATCTTGCTTCTCGGCCGAATTTCCACAAAGCCCATGGCCTGGAGGGCATTGAGCGCTTCACGGAGTGGGGGCCTGCTGACGCCTATGGAGTCGGCCAACTCGCGTTCAGAAGGCAGTTCATCGCCCGGCTTGAGTTCGCCGCTGCTCAGGAGTCCCTTGAATTGCTCGATAATCTCCTCGGAAATCTTTTTGGGCGAGATTTTGTGAAACATGCAGCCTCCCTTTTGGCAGGACTTCTTAAACTGGTAATACCACAACCAGTCCAGTGACGCAAGAAATTTTATGCTGATGCCAGGCCAATTTTGTCTTGACAATTATTTTTCAAATCTCCATATTGGTATGACCAGTTTGCCAGAACGTTTTTTCCTGGAGAATGACCTGTTTTCTTGATGGCTGATGAAACCTGAAAGAGAGGCGGTTATATGAAGGCGCGTCTGTTGTACGGCGAAAAAACAGCTGATCTGGAGTTGCCGGAATCTGTAGACCTTCTGGAAATGAAACCCCTTGAACCGGTAAGAAATCAGACTTCAGCCGTTCGTGAGGCCCTTGCCGATCCCATTGGGAGCCCTCCCCTAGGCGAACTGGCCCGCGGCAGGAAAAACGCCTGCGTGGTTATCTCAGACTTTACGCGTCCGGTGCCAAACAGAATTATCCTGCCTCCCGTGCTCCGGACGCTGGAGCAAAGCGGTATTCCAAGAGACAAGATCACCATTCTCATTGCCACGGGGATGCACCGGCCCAACCTGGGAGAGGAACTGGCCTCCCTGGTGGGGCGGGAGATCATGGATCATTACCGGGTTGTCAACCACTACTGCCGCAAGCCCGGTGAATACCGGAAAATCGACGAAATAGACGGGGCGCCCATTGAACTGAACAACCATTATCTCGATGCAGACTTCAAGATCCTGACCGGTCTTATCGAACCGCACTTCTATGCTGGCTATTCCGGCGGCCGCAAGTCCATCCTGCCGGGTATTTCCAGCTTCGAGACCATGAAATTCATGCATTCCTACCAGATGATCGACCACCCCAATGTCACGAACTGTCTCCTTGACGGCAACCCATTTCATGAATACGGGCTCCGGGTGGCCGAACTGGCGGGTGTGGATTTCATCCTGAACGTGGTCATCAACAAGAAACGGCAGATTGCAGGTGTCTATGCAGGACATCACGAAAAGGCCCACCTGGCAGGATGTCGGATGGTTGGTGACCATTCCATGGTGAAAGTGGATGAACGGGTGGACCTTGTGATCACTTCGGGTGGGGGCTACCCGCTGGATGCCACCTTTTACCAGATCAGCAAGGCCCTCATCTGCGCCAGGGACATCCTGAAAAAGGGGGGCACCATCGTCGTGGCCTGTGAGTGCAGGGAAGGAGTGGGAAGTCCTGAGTTCTGCGGTATCCTGAGTTCGGTCTGCGGAGCCGAGGAATTCAGGAAAGGTTATTGCGACCCCCGCAATTTCGTCATTGACCAGTGGTGTGTGCAGAATATTTACCAGGTCCTGGATCATGCCGGGCAGGTCTATGTCTACTCCACGGGCCTGAGGGCTGAGGACGTGAAGATCGCAGGAGCCGTGGAAGCGGATGATCTCCAGGCGATTGTCGACAGGTTGTTAAAGACCAACATACGGGCCGTGGTGATCCCGGATGGTCCCTATGTGGTGGGGATGGTTGAATAGGGGGACTTCGTTGGAAGCTTACCGGAAAAAGCAGAAAGAAAGGAGGTGAAAGGCGTAGCGGTGAGGGACAGGAGATTTTTCGGAAAAGATCTTAGATCCAAGTTATAAACCCAACTACCTTGGAGGGTAACATGAGAACGTACAAATCGTTGATCTTTGTGGCAGTTATCACTGTGGTTCTCGCTTTAGGGTCCACGGCTATGGCGAAAAAAATTCAGTGGAAAATGGGAAGCACCTGGACCCCGAACATTAATCTCTACAAGGGCGACAAGGAGATGATTAAGTATGTGGGGGAGATGACCGGTGGGAATTTTGAGATCAAATGGTTCCCTTCCGGATCGCTTATGAAGGCCTTTGAATACTTTGACGGCTGCAGCAAGGGCGTGGTTCAGATGGCCGGCGACTGGCCCAGCTACTGGGCGAGCAAAGACCCTGCCTTTGATTTCCTCGGGTCATTTCCATTCGGCTTTGACAACCTGGATTACATCACCTGGATGTATGACTTCGGCGGCCTGGAAATCATGCAGGAACTCTTTGGACAGTATGGGATGACCTATTTTTCCCTGGGGGCGACCCCCGCAGAGTCCGGGTTCCGTACCACCGCAAAGGCCGGGCCTATTACCACCCTGGCGGATTTCAAAGGAAAAAAATTGAGAACGCCCTCCCGCGCGACCATCTGGATCCTGCAACAGATTGGAGCTGCTCCCATCAAGATGGCGGGCGGGGAGATCTATCTGGCCGTGCAGAGGGGGACCCTGGACGGCGCCGAGTTCAGCAGCCCGGGCGTTGACTGGGAAATGGGTTTTGCAGAGATTACAAAATATTGGACGGCGCCCGCCTGGTTCCAGCCCTCTTCACAGGTGGGGACCATGGTGAACCTCAAGGCCTACAACTCCCTGACGAAAGAATACCAGGCCATTCTCAGGTATGGGTGTCAGGCAGCGGCCATCAAGGCAACGGCATTCTATGAAGGTGAATCAGGAAGGTGCGTAGACAAGTTCATCAAAGCGGGCACCAAAATCGTCAAGATGGAACCAGGGAGTTTTGACAAGCTCTATGAACTGGCAGGCGAATACTGCCTCATGCAGGCCAAGAAATCCAAATTTTACGCCAAGCTCCTGAAATCGCAGATGCTGTATTTCAAGGAGTACAAAGACTGGCGGCAACTGTCCAAACCATTCGGCCATGGACAGACGCCTCCCTACGTGGATAAGGTCCTGGCGGAACTGGACAAGATGGGAGTCAAATAGACCCTGGTGAGGCCTCCTGAGGAATCACAGAATCCCTGTGGGGGCCTCTTTTTCTTTTTTGAACAGGCTGATCCATCCAAGGGAAGGTGCAGAAATGCGACTCGAGACGTTCTTAAAGGGCATAGACAAGATCAGCGAATGGTCGGGCAGGATCTTCATGTGGCTCATCATTCCCTTGACCGTCCTGGTGGTATTCGAGGTCATATCACGGAGGGTCTTTGACGCGCCGCACGTATGGGCGACTGAAGTAACGAATTTTATCTACGGCCCCTACTTCATGCTGGTGGCGGCCTACACCCTGCTCTACAAGGGACATGTGGCCATAGATATCATCTATAATCGCTTTTCAGCCAGGGTGCGGGGAATCCTGGACATTTTTACCCACCTGGTTTTCTTTTTCCCCTTCTGCATCGTTGTCTTCTACCAGGGGATCATTTACGCTCAGACCTCCTGGTTGATCCATGAAACGAGCGGATCCGCGGCCCTGCCGGTCATCCCCGAAATCAAGACAGTCATCCCGGTGACATTCGCTTTGCTCCTGCTGCAGGGGGTTGGGAACTTTATCCGGAGTATCATTCAGACAGTGAAGGGGGAAGCGATATGAGCCCAGAATTTATAGCTATCGGCATGTTCGGCGGGCTGTTGATCGGGTTGTTCCTGGGGCACCCCCTTGCCTTTGTCCTGGGAGGACTGGCTGTGATATTCGGGTATCTCGGCTGGGGGCCATCCTGTTTTTACATGTTCCTGAACAAGACATACGGCGTTATGGATAATTATATCCTGGTTGCAATCCCCCTGTTCATACTCATGGCACAGTTGCTGGATCAGTCAGGCGTGGCCGAAGACCTGTTCGATACCATGCGGTATTTGTTCGGCCCGGTGAATGGAGGGATCGCCATTGCCGTTGT
>CAYUCJ010000013.1:0-7235 GCA_964443285.1 uncultured Desulfobacteraceae bacterium
GGACGGGCCGTTTGGACATTGAATCGCAGGTTGGTTTTCATCTTGAGCCTCTCGGATACGCTTTCCGTTAGCGTGGCCTGTGCACGGGCCCCCATCTCTTCATGGGACTCAATCCTGAGGCGGATCTCGTCCATGGCGCCCATTTTCCGAACCACAATCTCATATTCAGTAACCAATGGAAATTCTTCCCGGAGGACCTCTTCCACGGAAACAGGGGTAAAGAGCACTCCCCTGATCTTCGTCAGGTCATCGGCCCGGCCGAACACACCCGAGATCTTCATGGATGTCCTGCCGCACGGACAGCCGCTTGCGGCCTTTCGGACCACATCCTTTGTATTGAAACGGACCAGGGGAAACGAACGCCTTCCGAGGGGCGTCACGACGGCCGTACCCAGTTCCCCCTCCTTCGCCTCCTTGCGGGGATCCTCCATGTCAAGAATCTCCACCAGAAAAAAGGGCTCCATGATGTGGAGACCGTTCCGTTCTCCGCACATGGCGGCCCACGCACAGGGTTCAGTGCCTCCGATGTGGTCATAGACATCGGCGTTCCAAACCTTTTCAAGCCTCCGGCGTGTGGCCTGCGGCAAGGGCTCCCCGGCGCACAACATCTTTCTGATGCCGATCTCCGCCGGGTTTATTCCCATTTTCCCGGCCGTTTCCGCCATGTGGAGGCCATAGGTGGGGGTGTTCAGCAGCGCGGTAGCCTTGACCTGTAACATCTTGTTGATCCGCCCTCTGGTATCCAGAGCCCCACCCGGGACGACCTGGCAACCGATTTTTTCCGCGGCGTAATGTCCCTCCCAAAAGGCCACATAGACGTTGTAACCGAAGGGAACAAACACCCGGTCCGTTTCACGGAAACCAGCCATCCAGAGGATGTGGCTCCACACCTCCACCCGCCACTGCCAGCTCTCGTAACTCTCCGGGACATAGACGGGTTTTCCCGTCGTGCCCGACGTTTGCCGGAAATGGCACACTTCCTCGGGGGTAACACCCAGCATGTCTCCGAAGATGCTTCGATCTTCGCACTCCTGGGCAAAGCGAAGGTCCTCCTTGTCCGTGAGGGGCAGGTGTTTCAGGTCCTCTAAGGTCTTGATGTCATTCGGTTGGAAGTCCCTGAGTTTTTTCCTGTAAAAGGCCGAATGAGACTTTGCATAGTCCATCTGTTTTCGAAAATTCTTCAACTCAAGGGCCTCCAGACTCTCGGGCGCAAGCGTCTCGAGCCAAGGATTCCAATAGGGAGAAGTGCTTGCGGACATGTCAGGTCCCCCTTTCAAGGACAAAGGCGTTTTCGATTTCTTTTACGATACCCTTCAAAAGCCGGGCAAAACCCCCAGCTGTATTTTCCTTGATTTGACCGTTCAAGCCCACTGCCCAGATGGCCAGCTGGAGATCCTTCCGATTGATATTCAACGGAGCGGCCAGCGCGCGCACGCCTTCCATGTATTCCTGATGATCCAGGGCGACACCTTCCCTTCGAACCTTTTCAATCTGCTCCAAATAGGCTTCCTTGCTCACGCACGAATGGGGGGTAAAGGCCTGCAGCTCTTCCCTCGAAATGATATCCCTGATGCGGCTGTCCGGCAACTGGGCCAGGAAGGCCTTCCCGTGAGCTCCGGCCAGCAAGGGAATCCGGCTTCCGATCGGTGCCGATATCCGCATATCAAGGGTCGATTCGGACTTGTCGAGAATGACCGCCTTGCGGCCGGCACGCATGCCGAGAAAGGCGGAAAGATTGGTCTGCTCACTGATTTGCACAAGGTAAGGATGTATCTTGGAAATCAGGTTGGTTTCCTCTTCAGCCGCCCTGCCCAGCAAATAAAGCCTGGCTCCGAAAAAAAATTTCCCTTCCTCTTTCTGCAAAACACCCAGGGCCACAAGGGTGTGCAGGATGTTGAAAACGGTGCCCTTGTGCAGGCCCAATGCATCGGAAATCTCGCTTGTGCCAAGCGGCCTTTTTTGCTCCGCCAACAGTCCCAGTATTCCGAAACACTTCTCGATGGCATGGACAGTTTTGAATCGCAATTCCTGTGCCTCAATGTTTTTTATAGAAAACTATCGTTTTATATAGAAAACATTTTACCGGATGTCAAGAAAAAATAGCAAAAAAAGGCATGCCTTGGCCATTGACAGGCTCTCCTTTCCCAAACTATAGTACGCGTTCAAGGCGCGCCATCGCTGCTTGACCGCTAAAGGGCGGTCCATACGAGCGCACTGCTGAAGGTGGCACTCAAACCCGATACCTCGGGTTATTCTGAAAGGAGAGGATATGACAAGAACAAGTGATGTTGAAGAAGGTGGAACCCCTGCAGGCAATGGAGTAACGTTTGAAACCTCGTTGGGAAATTTTGAGGTTGAACTCTATCCTGAAAAGGCGCCCATCACCGTCGCCAATTTTAAGTCCTATGTGGAAGAAGGGTTTTACAACGACCTCATCTTTCACCGGGTCATTGACGATTTCATGATCCAGGGCGGCGGCCTCGACAAAAAGATGAATGAGAAACCGACCAAGAAGGCCATCAAGAATGAAGCCGGAAACGGGTTGAAGAACGAGAGGTACACCCTGGCCATGGCCCGGACCAACGTCGTGGATTCCGCCACGTCCCAGTTCTTTATCAATGTGGATGACAACGATTTTCTCGACCATCAGGATAAAAGCCCCAGCGGTTTTGGATATGCCGTCTTTGGAAAGGTGGTCAACGGGACGGATGTCATCGACAAGATAAAAGGCGTGAAAACGCACACCAAGGGATATCACGAGAATGTCCCCGTGGAACCGGTAACCATCGGGAGGGCCTATCTCCGGGAATAAGACCGGATACATTCAGTACGGACCAAACACAAAAGGAGGGCCGCCAATGGCCGGGCAAAGCGCCGATACCGTTTCGAAGGAGCACATCACCTTATCTGCTTACAGATGGATCGTCATCGCCGTCTTTGCGCTGCTCAACGGGGTGGTGCAGCTCAACTGGATTGCCTTTGCCCCCATAACGGGTGAGGCGGCCCGGTTCTACAAGGTCTCCGAGCTCCAGATCGGCCTCCTTTCCATGTCGTTTATGATCGTCTACATCATCGCCTGCCTCCCCGCGTCTTACCTCATCGATCGCTTCGGCATCAAGATAGGGATCGGTATCGGCGCGATCCTCACCGGCATCTTCGGCCTCCTGAGAGGGATCTCCGCATCCAACTATCCGGTTGTCCTGGTGAGCCAGTTCGGTCTCGCACTGGGACAGCCTTTCGTCCTGAACGCCATCACTGCTGTCGGGGCATCCTGGTTTCCGGTTGAGGAACGCGCCACGGCCGCGGGGATCCCCGTGCTTGCCCAGTTCGTCGGGCTTATCCTGGCCATGGCTTTGACCCCTTTTCTCACCGGCGGTCACGGTGTTACCGGCATGCTCCTCGTTTACGGCATCGTGTCCGGCGTTATTGCTTTGCTTTTTTGCGTGTTCATGAAAGAAAAGCCCCCCACGCGGCCGTCCCGGGAAGAGGTGATCGAGCGTTTCCGTTTCTTTGAGGGCGTGCGGGATATCTTCAAGAACCGCGACATGCTCTACATGCTCCTCCTGTTTTTCATCGGCCTCGGCATGTTCAACGCCATCACCACCTGGATCGAGCAGATCGTGCATCCCAGGGGATTCAGCGCGGAGCAGGCAGGCATAGTGGGCGCCGTCATGATGTTTGCGGGAATCGTCGCCGCCATTGTCTTTCCCATCTTTTCCGACCGCCTCAGAAAACGGAAAGCTTTCCTCATCCTGGCCATGGCCGGAAGCATTCCGGGCCTGGCGGGCATTGCCTTTGCCCATAGCTTTACCCTCCTCGCCCTTTCAGCGGCCGTGTTTGGTATCTTCTTCATGAGTGCTTACCCCATCGGCTTCCAGTACAGTGCGGAGGTCAGCCATCCGGTCCCGGAGGCCACTTCGCAGGGACTTATCGTCCTTGCGGGCCAGGTATCCGGGATAGCCTTCATATTCGGCATGGATGCACTCAAGAATGCGAAGACCGGGGATATGACCGCCTTCATGGTCATTTTCATCATCCTTTCATTCCTGAACCTCTTCATTTCCACGAGGCTGAAAGAATCCGAAATGATACAACAGTAAACTACGGGGAGAGGAGATGAAGATCCTATGGCAGAGGGCGGCGATAGGTACATCCTGGCTATAGACCTGGGCACCTCGGGCCCCAAGTCGGCACTGGTCACGACCACGGGCGAGGTGGTGGATTATGCATTTGAGGAAAACGAAGTCATCCTGCTTCCCGGTGGGGGAGCGGAGCAGCGTCCGGACGAATGGTGGCAGACGATTATCCGGACTGCCCGCCGGGTTCTCGAAAAGGGCCTGGTTCCGAATGAAGATATTGCAGCGGTCTGTTGCTCCACCCAGTGGTCGGGCACGGTGGCTGTGGACCGGGACGGGACCCCGCTCTTCAACGCCATCATCTGGCTGGACTCCCGGGGAAACCGGTATATCAAGGACATCGCCGGAGGACCCATTCGGATCCAGGGGTATGACGTCTTCAAACTCTTGAAATGGCTGCGTTTGACAGGAGGAATCCCCAGTGCCTCGGGCAAGGATCCCATTGCCCATATCCTCTACCTCAAGAACGAACATCCCGACATCTACGCCAGGACCTACAAGTTCCTGGAACCCAAAGACTACATCAACCTGAAATTGACCGGAAAATTCGCAGCCTCTTTTGATTCCATAGCCCTCCACTGGCTCACGGACAACCGGGACCTGGAAAAAGTGGATTACGATGAAAGCCTTCTCAGGATGGCCGGCGTGGAACGTGAAAAATTCCCGGACCTCAAACGGGCCGTCGACATCCTTGGCCCTGTCAAGAAGGAGGTCGCCCGGGAGCTCGGCCTGAGGGAAAATGTCCAGGTGGTCATGGGCACCCCCGATGTCCAGGCCGCGGCCGTCGGCTCCGGCGCTGTCAGGGATTTTGAAGGACATCTTTACATCGGCACGTCTTCCTGGCTCACCTGTCATGTGCCTTACAAAAAGACGGACATTTTTCACAACATGGCCTCTCTGCCGTCGGCCATTCCGGGGAGGTATTTCATTGCCAACGAACAGGAAACCGCCGGTGCCTGCCTCAATTTTCTGCGGGACAACATCCTCTACCACAAGGACCAGCTGCTGAGGGACGAGGAGGTCCCGGACGTCTACAAGATCTTTGACCACATCGCGGAAAATGTTCCCGCAGGCAGTGAAAAGGTGATTTTCACCCCTTGGCTTTATGGCGAGAGGACACCGGTCGAGGACCATGCGGTGCGGTCCGGGATTTTCAACCTATCCTTGAGCACCACCCGCGAGCATTTGATCCGCGCGGTCCTGGAGGGCGTGGCATACAACGCGCGGTGGCTCCTGGGATACGTTGAAAAATTCATTCACCGGCCCCTGGACCCCATTCATATGATCGGCGGCGGTGCCAATTCCAACATCTGGTGCCAGATCCACGCCGACGTGTTCAACCGGACCATCAAGCAGGTCAAAGACCCCATCCTGGCCAACCTGCGGGGCACGGCTTTCCTGGCGGCCGCCGGACTGGGTTACCTGCGCTTTGAAGACATCCCCGACCTGATCCGGATTTCCAACACCTACCGGCCGAACCCGGAAAACCGCCGGCTCTACGACGAACTCTTCAGGGAGTTCAAGAACATCTACAAACACAACCGGCGCATCTATGCCCGGTTGAATCGGTCCTAAAGACGGGAGGGGCCCCATGGACATAGAGAAAATTTCCAACAGCTTTCTCGGGAAGCTCAATCCACGATTCGTGACCTGGATCTTCAAATACCTGAAGGGTGTACCCGCCGTCAGGAGAAGGGTCGAAAAAGAGTTTGACGCCCTCATGAAAGACATCGAAAAGCAGGTGAAGCCTTACAAATCGCGGTTTTCCACTTACACGGGGATCCCTGAGAAGGGCATCGGACGCGAAGACATTATCCGGGAAATGGAAGCCCTCAACTCTCTCGAGGAATCCCGCTGGAAGGACGGTTTCGCGTCCGGTGCAGTGTATCACGGCGATGAAGAGCACATCCAATTCTTAAACCGGGTCTATGGGCTCAATTCCCAGGCCAATCCCCTGCACTCGGATCTGTGGCCCTCCACCTCCAAATATGAGGCGGAGGTGGTCTCCATGACCGCTGAGATGTTGGGAGCGGGAAAAAGGAAAGCGTCCGGGGGACCCGGCAACGAGATATGCGGCGTGGTCTCTTCCGGAGGGACCGAGAGCATCCTGCTGGCCATGAAGACCTACCGGGATTGGGCCAGGGACAGAAAGGGGATCACGCGCCCGGAGATGGTCGTGCCGGTCACGGCGCATGCCGCCTTTGACAAGGCCGCCCAGTATTTCAATATAAATATCAAGCACATCCCGGTGACCGAAGACTGCCGGGCGGATGTGGAAGCCGCCCGCCGCGCCATTACCCGCAACACCATCGTCCTGGTGGGCTCTGCGCCCTCTTTCCCGCACGGCACGGTGGATCCCATTGCAAGACTCTCGGAACTGGCCCGGCAGCGGAACATCGGCTTTCACACGGATGCCTGCCTGGGGGGTTTTGTCCTGCCCTGGGCCGAACGGTTGGGTTACAGCGTTCCCCCCTTTGATTTCAGACTGCCCGGCGTGACCTCCATTTCCGCTGACACACACAAATACGGCTACGCCGCCAAAGGGACGTCCGTGATCCTTTACCGCGGCCTGGAGCTCCGCCGTTACCAGTACTTCAAGGCCACGGACTGGCCCGGAGGGCTCTACTTCTCTCCCACTTTCGCCGGGAGCCGGCCGGGCGCGTTGAGTGCCGCCTGCTGGGCCGCCATGCTCTCTGTGGGGCAGGAAGGTTACCTGAAGGCCACAAAGAGAATCCTGGAAACCGGGGCAAAAATTAAGCGGGCCATAGGGGACATGGAGGACGTCCACGTCCTGGGTGAACCCCTGTGGGTGATTGCCTTCGGATCAAAGACGCTGGACATCTACCGGATCATGGACCAGATGACCGGGAAACACTGGAGCCTCAACGGGCTCCATAAGCCTTCCTGCGTACACCTTTGCATCACCCTGCGGCACACCCAGTCAGGGGTGGCCGAGCGCTTCATCAGCGATCTCAAATCCGCAGTTCAATTTGTGAAGGAAAACCCCGAGGAAAAGGGCGGCATGGCTCCCGTCTACGGACTGGCCGCCACCCTTCCCGTCAGGAGCATCGTGGGAGACCTGCTGGAACGGTATATGGA
>CAYUCJ010000013.1:7335-20373 GCA_964443285.1 uncultured Desulfobacteraceae bacterium
GACGCGGCGGGCAGGGTCCTGCTCCCGGGACTCATGGAGGGCCACACCCATATCCTCAACCTCACCGGTATAGAGGAATTCGTCAGGCACGTGATCCCCTCCGGGACGACCACGGTGATCACGGAGACCATTGAACTGGCCACCGTTGTGGGGATCGACGGGATCAGGTATTTTGTAGAGGGGATCGAGGATCAGCCCCTTCGCTTCTACTACACCCTCTCCCCCCTGTGCGGGCTCACCCCTTCCGTGGAGGGAAATGTTCCTTCCAATGAGGATCTGCTGCCCTTTCTAGAGGACGCCGGGTGCCTCGGGCTGGGGGAAATCTACTGGGGCAACCTGCTCCTCCAAGGCCGGCAGGGAGAACGGGTCCGGGAGCTGGCACGAACGACCCTGTCACTCGGGAAGCGTTTGGAAGGTCACTCGGCCGGGGCATCCGGCAACAAACTGCAGGCCTACACCTCCTTCGGCGTCTCCTCCTGTCATGAGCCCATCATGGAAAAGGAGGTCATGGACCGGCTCAGGCTCGGCTATTGGATCATGATCAGGCAGGGGGCCATACGCAAGGAACTGGACGGGGTCAAGGGGATTTTCAGCAAGTCTGTCGACAAACGCCGCCTGGTCCTCTGCACCGACGGCATGGACCCGGAAGGCTTTCTCTCCGAGGGTTGCCTGGACGCGGCCGTACGCCGTGCGCTTCAACTGGGGATCGACCCCTCTCAGGTCTACCGGATGGTCACCCTGAATGTGGCGGAGCATTTCCGTCTGGATCACATCCTGGGCTCACTCTCCCCTGGAAGACTTGCCGACGTGGTGATCATCCCCTCGCCTGAGGATTACCACCCCCAGACCGTCATACGCGGCGGGAAGGTCATTTTTCAGGGCGGGAAAAATCTCGTGGAGCCGAGAAGCGCCTTTTTCCCGGAGTCCATGTTCCGGACGGTGAACCTTCCCGACATCACGCGCCTCCTGCCTCCCAGGGAGGGGAGGGTGAGGGCGGTGGAAATGGTCACCAGGCTGGTCACGAAAGAGGCGATCGTGGACCTCTCCGATCCGTTGGAACAAGGGACTTTGAACATGGCCCTGGCCATCGACCGGACCGGCGGTGGCGAATCATTCCTGGGATTTATCAAAAGGTTCGGACTCAGGCAGGGGGCCTGCGGATCCACCATGTGCTGGGATACGCCGGACATGATCGTCCTGGGCTGCGATGCCCTGTCCATGGAGACGGTCATGGAAAGGCTGAAAGCATTGGGCGGAGGGGCGGTCTATGCCGTCGGCCGGGAAGTGGTGGCTGAATTCCCGGCCTCTTTGTGCGGTGTAGTGACCTTGGAACCCATGGAGGTGGTCAGGGGACAGATCCGGAAATTTGAAGAAACGCTCCGCCGGAACGGCGTACTCTGGGACAACCCCCTGCTCACCCTGAACACCCAGGGCAATGCGGCCATTCCTCACTTTCGCCTGACCCATACCGGCTATGTGAGGATGAAGGACCGCGTAGTCCTACCGCTCAGAGCTGAATAGCGTCACGCAAAAGGATGTACAGGCGTGAAGAAAGATGATAACTTGTCGCGGCTTTCAGTGAAAAATAAGAATCAGCACAAAACAAGACCATTTGATGAAAACCAGGAGTGCTATCCATGAGACCTCTAATCGGCATCACCTGTTGCCGGTTGATCGGCGGCGGCTGGGGAAGTTACGATCCGGGCGACTTTATGGACTATACCTTGAACGCTTACAGCGAGGCCGTCCTTTCGTGTGGCGGCGCACCCGTGCTCATCCCCGTCGCCCAGTCAGGAGATTCCCTGGACGCCATCCTCCATTGCCTGGACGGTCTGATCCTGAGCGGGGGGCCGGATGTCAACCCCAGAGCCTACGGGGAAGCCCCTTTGGCCGGCTTGGGGGACATTGATGAGGACCTGGATCGAACGGAATTGGAACTTGCCCGCCGGGCCATGTCGGGCGATCTGCCCATATTGGGCATCTGCCGTGGAATCCAGACCCTGAATGTATCCAAGGGGGGTAGCCTGTATCAGGATATCCCCGGCCAGGTGGAGCACAGCATCAACCATGTGCAGAAGGCGAGAAAGGGCGTCAACACCCATTCCATCCGGATCGATGAAGGAACCCTGCTCCACAAGACGTTGAATAGAAAAAAGATCTGGGTGAACGGCAGGCACCACCAGGCCGTCAAGGACGTGGCCGCCAATCTGGTGGTGAGCGCGCGGGCGGAAGACGGCGTCATCGAAGCGGTGGAAGACCCCGCAAGATCCTTTGCCCTGGGGGTGCAGTGGCATCCCGAAGGGACCTGGAAGACGGACCCTTACTCCAAGAAGCTCTTTCGTGCCTTTGTCAAGGCCGCCTCCGGCGTTTGATCAAGAAGAATCGCGAGGGATGTGTGCTAAGGGCCTGTCATGAGTTCCGCCACGAAACTTCCCACTTTGACTTTGCTCTCCACCTTGACGGGGATCTTTGCGCCATCGGCGGCGAACCAGATCTTGAGGACGGCGTTCTTGCTCTCCCTGAACACACCACCGATATGCTTCAGGTCCGGGAGAACCAGAAACGTGTCGTAGACCCTGTCCCCCACGCGAATGTTTTCCCTTTTGACGACCTCTGCCTTGCCCATGACGCATTTCTTCCCGTCGGAGACCGGCACCTGGACCGTCCGACCCACGTGAAGATCGTGGAGCCGGAGGACATAGAACAGGGCAAGGGGATCAAAGGTGCCTGGGAGGAGAGCCACTTTTTCCTCGACCCTGCCGTTTTTCTCATAGGTCGCGACCCGGTTTTCCCAGTCGAAAAGAACCTTTTCATCCCGGGCCCTCTTGCCCCAGGTCTTTTTCCTGTAGAGGATGGAGTGGCTCATGCCTTCGTCCGTGAAGGCCTCGATGGTCTGCCTCAGTTTATAGAAGAGATCCACGTAGCTGTAGGTGGTGGTGGTCATCGTGAAATGAAAGACCTTTTTCCCCTCGATTTCCTTAATGGGCAAGACCTCCAGCCGCATTTCCCCGGCCGGGATGTGAACCCAGCTGACCTCGTAGGAAAGCTTCTCACCGGGAATAAAGGGCAGCCTGGTTTCCGCCCCTCCCCTCACCGGCCGGAACAGGCACGCCAGGGTCGTGAAGAGCAGAAAAAGCCCCTTGATCCAGATCATCGATGAGGACTTCCCGGCCAAGACCGTTTTCATGCCTTCCACCGGATCACTCCCCTTCATCTTCGACCCTGACCCTGGTTATCCTCTTTCCGCCCTCCCCGCGCTCCTCCCGCTCGAGGGATTCTATGCGTTTGTCCACGAAGTCCCTGACACCCTTCAGGAACTCGATGCGAGCGCCCGTAACATGCTCGAAAAAGGGTGACTTCTTCCCGAAAATCTTTTCCAGATCCCTGAAAAGCGTCCCCACCGGGCAACCATGGCCTGTTTCTTCCGACTTTTTTTCTTCATCCATTTTTTTCACCTCTAAAATAGACCTGGAGATACTGATTCTCAAGCCTGGCCCTGATGGACGTGGCAGCGGCCACCTGTCTCGGGAGCAACAGGTGCATCTTGAAACTCCCCACCCGGATGATTAATTCATCGGAAATCTTGTTCAGATCGATGTGGTCCTTTCCGGCAAAGGGCAGTTTCAGTGTCAACCGATATTCACCGTCTTCTTTACACAATTGAAAGGCCTGCCCGGTGAAGAAACGATCGACGGGATTTCTTTCACCGTAGATTGCATCGGCCAGGCGGGCAAGGCTCTCCGGCCCCAGGACCTCTTCCCTGAACAGGTTGACGGGCAGGATAGGGACCGGGGTAAAACAGTCTTCCGCCTGAGCCAGATACGCTTCCTGGCTCTTCCGCCACAGACTGAAATAACGGTCGGACACCTCCTCGGGAAACAACCTGTTCATGATGACGGCATCAACGTGCATCTTGTAGAGATGGAAATACATGAAGGCCCGTTGCGTCTCCCTCAAGACGATTTTCTCCGGATTGGTCACCAACCGAACGGAGGTGATATCTGGGTCCGTGAGGAGTTGATCGACCCCTTTCAACCGGTTGAAGAGCCGCTCGATGGCATCAAAATAATCGTTGCCGGGGAGCGGGACATCGTAGAACCGTTTCGCCACTGGGCGAACGTATTTGGCCACGGTCTTCTCGAGCCGGAAGATTTTTTTGATGTACCAGTCGAGCGTGGTGGGGATGCTGATGAACCTGAGGGACTCCCCGGTGGGCGCGCAGTCCAGGAGAAGGACGTCATACGCCTTCTGCCGAACATACTGGTTGATGTAGAGGAGCAGGCTGACTTCCTCCATCCCCGGTAGGACGGCCAGTTCTTCGGCCAGAATTTCGTCCAGCCCGCTCGTGTTGAGGAGGGTTGAGATGTACTTGTGGATGTCACCCCAGTTCTTTTCGATTTCCTCCTGGATGTCCAATTCCTGGATCCAGAGATTTTCAACCACCTGGACGGGCTTTCCTTTATTGTGATCCAGGAGATCCTTGTCAAGGTCGAAGATGTCCGCGAGGCTGTGGGCCACATCCAGGGAGAGGATGATCGTGCGCTTTTTCAATTGGGCGGCCTTCAGTCCCGTCGCCGCAGCCGCGCTCGTCTTACCGACGCCCCCCTTCCCTGCAAAGAAAATGATCCGCATCGTGTCGCCCCCTGACCTGACTTCACAAAAAACCCTGATCCGGCATACAGGATACCAGATCAGGGTTCATAAAGTCCACAAAAGACCCGTCCTCAAAATTTCTAACGAAGTCGCTTTCGTATGCGGGTCCAAGGAAGCGGATCTGAGAATTTTTTTCATGTGCTTTCTCATAATGCACTTGGCAACTCACTTCTACATGGACGACTATTTGGGGTTCACGCCTCCCAAACCCTACGCGCTTTTATGGCGCAACTCTGAACCCCAAATCGGCGTCCATCCCCTCCGGAGTGATTAGAAAGCATTTGAAAAAGATTGTCGGGTTCGGCCCAATGGTTCTATCGCGTTCAGCGATTACCAGTAGCGCATGGCGTCTTCGAAAATCCCTGCCAATGCCTCAGCGTCCGCCGGGCGGGGAGAGAGTTTGGTCACCCGGTGCTGCGGGAGGGTCCCTTCCACCAGTTTGGGGATATCGTCACGGGTGTAGCCCACGCCGCTCAGGCCGTTGGGGATTTTCACCCGCTTCATCACTTCGATAACCCTGCCGGCGAGGATCTCCCCCGCATCTTCCAGCGTGGCCCCGGAAACATCCGCGCCGATGGCCTCGGCGGCCCGGAGATGCCGCTCCGGACAACCGCTGGCAGTGAATCGAAATGCCGCAGGCGCATTGAGCACCACGGCCATGCCGTGGGGGATCATGGGATGATCGGTTGGATAACCTTCCGGATGGTAGTCCTTGACCATTCCGGACACGGGGTAGGACATCCCGTGGGGGAGGGTCAGGCCGGCGTTTCCGAATCCCAGACCCGCGAAACAAGCGGCAAGCAGCATCATACCGCGGGCCTCGCCGTCCCCGGGGTCTTCAACGGCCCGGATAAAGTATTTTCCGATGATGCGCATCGTCTCGATCGCCCATATGTCGCTGATGGGGTTGGACCCCTGGTATGCGGGACGAAGGACGGGACGTTCGGCGCGCTCTCTCTTGTTGAACGGCAGAGTGGTGTAGGATTCAATAGCGTGGGTGAATACGTCAAGCCCCGTGCATGCGGCGGCCATGGGCGGCAGGGTTCGGGTGTTTTCCGGATCCACGATCCCCAGGGTCGGTTTGAGCCGCCTGTGGGCGATACCCGTTTTGGCGTGCATCTCTTCCAGGTCGAAAATGGCCACCCCGGTCGTCTCGCTGCCCGTTCCTGCGGTCGTGGGGATCGCATAAAGAGGCTTCAGTTCCCCTGGAACAGGCAGCCCCTTCCCGATGGGCGGATTCACATAATCCAGCAGATCGGCCGGGTAGGTGGAGTAGAGGTTCGCCACCTTCGCCGTGTCCATAGTGGAGCCGCCGCCCACGGCGACGAATCCGTCGAAGTCGCCCTCCTTTGCAAAGGCGGCAGCCTCTTTGAAAGAAGCGTCGGTGGGTTCCAC
Source organism: uncultured Desulfobacteraceae bacterium (assembly GCA_964443285.1). Lineage (GTDB taxonomy): Bacteria > Desulfobacterota > DSM-4660 > Desulfatiglandales > Desulfatiglandaceae > CAYUCJ01. The sequence goes on from CAYUCJ010000013.1 coordinate 13,384, forward strand.
CCTGACCCTGTCGAAAAGCGCGTAGTCCACCTTTTCCCTGGAAAGGGATTCCAAAACCGTCTGAACCGGCGCCAGATCCCGGATAACAGGATCTGTAACCACCATCGCTCGCTTCACCCCCCGTTCCGAGAGATCCATGCCCACTTCACGAGTCGCGCCCTTCCCGAAACGGATACCCGACGCGGCCATCTCAAATGCATATTCGTATTCCATTTCTTTCTCCTTTCTGTAAGGCGGCACAGAAAATATTGTGTGCGTTGATCCGCCCATTCTCAGGAAGGTGTTTGCGATGCTTCAGCATCCTCCCAATTTGGCGGGCCAAAACCTCATCACCTTCACTCTTTTTTTATAAAATTTCGGTGACTTTCGGAGATATCAATCACCGCCTCCCTGACCTTGCCATCGCGCAGGAACTTTACGACAACACGGTCAAGGTGAGTCAGCCGCTTTCTTGCAGCCATGAGGCACTCGACGTCGCAGGCCTTCTGGTCTCCGAATTGGAAGATGAGATCTCCCCCGAGCAAGAAATCACGGTCAAGGATTTTCGCCGGAAGCGAACCGCCCCGCAACCCGGCCTTGTCCGCAGGACTGCCTTTTGCAACCCGTTCGATCAAAAGCCCACCGTCCAGTTCGCGGTTAAAAAGACGGGCAATCTGTTCACTGTTCAGGAAGATTCCTTCGATACCGATCCAGACCCGGTCCTCCAAGGCCAGGAGTTGTTTGGCGGTGTTGATGGTTACCGCAAAACCCAATCCCTGTGACCCTCCCGAAACGGAAATAATCCGGGACGCAATGCCGATCACCTCTCCTTGGGAATTGAAAACAGGGCCGCCGCTGTTTCCCATGTTGATGGCGGCGTCCGTCTGGATAAATTCGGCCAGGATAGTCCCGTCATAAAGCCGACTGAACTCTCTGAAGCCACTGATGTGACCCATGGTAAAGGAGTGCTCCAGCCCATAAGGCGAACCGATGGCATAGGTAATCTGACCAACGGCCAGGTTGTCGGAGTCTCCCAGTTTGGCGTGGGGAAGGATCTCATTCCGCACCACGAGTTTGATAAGGGCAATGTCGGCACGCGATTCACTGAAAAGCAGTTCGGCTTCGCGCATTTTCCCGTCAGCCGTTTTCACGATGATCTTGTCGGCCTTGTCGACCACGTGGGCCGCTGTCAGCACGTGGGATTCCGTTGAAATCAGCACACCACTGCCCACCGTGGCCTCTTCTTGCAGGCCTGCTCCTTTTTCTCTTTCAAAAACACTTTTTGAAGCAAAGATGGTTACGACGGTCGGTAACACTTTCCTGTAGAGATTGACCGCTTGAATCTCGGATGAAGAAAGGTAGGATGGAACGGTGCGTATTTTCTTGGAGGCGTGCGGAGGTTCCCCGAAAGCCGGGAATGCGTTCGCTATGGCCAAAGTTGTTACAACCAGCTGCCAAACGACCGATGTTCCGCGTTTCATCGGATGCCTCCTCCAGCTATGTGTTGGCCTTAAACCAAATCTTTCACAGAACCGTGTCCGTGGGGTGATGGATTGACCTGCATCCAGCGGCGCCTGGGCTGAGAAGGAACGAGGTCATCAATGCTTGAATGACCGCTGTCCCGTGAAAACCATGGTGACCCTGGGGTCGGCCTCGTTACAGGCCTCGATGGCCTCGAAATCCCTGAGAGACCCTCCTGGATGAACGATGGCTCGGATGCCCTCTTTAATGGCCACGTCCACCCCGTCCCTGAAGGGAAAAAAGGCATCGGAGACCATGGTCGCCCCGATCAGCCCGCCTTTCGCCTCTCTGGTTTTCCGGTCGATCTCCTCCTTCAGTTCCGTGGCTTTCTCTCCTTTTGCGACCATCAGCTCCAGGTCCTTGTAGGGGAGGCCGTGATTCCTGAAACACAGGGCGTCGGCGTGCTTGGTGTAGGCCTTGAAGATGGCGATCTCCGCCACGCCCACCCGGTCCTGTTCCCCGGTGCCGATGCCCACGGTCACGCCGCCCTTGACGTAGATGACCGAATTGGACGTGATACCCTGTTCAACCTGCCAGCCGAAGAGCATATCGGCGTATTCTTCTCTTGAGGGGGTCCTTTCGATGCGGTAGACTTTCCCCTTGTACTCGCAATGGGCCGGCTGGAAGTCATCAGCGGATTTTATGGCATTCAGGGGTGACTGCTGGACGATCAACCCCCCATCCATCAGGGATTTGAAATCGACGAAACGCATGGCCGAAAAGTCGGAAAGCCGGTCCATCCGGGCCATGCGGATGATGCGCAGATTGGCCCTCGAAGCGAGCCTTTCCACGGTCCCTTCCTCGAACTCCGGGGCGGCCACCACCTCGAGATAATTCTCGGTGATCATCTCCGCCGTAGGGATATCCACCGGCCGGTTGAAGAGGGCGCACCCCCCGAAAGCGGCGATGCGGTCGGCCATGTTCGCCCGGTCATAGGCCTCGGAAAGGGTGGATCCGTAGGCCGCACCGCAGGGGTTATTGTGCTTCAGGATGACGGCTGCGGGGCCGGCGGTGAGATATTTCATGATGTTGAGGGCATTGTCCACGTCCGTCAGGTTGGTCTTGCCCGGGTGCTTTCCGCTCTGGATCATATCCTCTTCTGAAATGGCTGAGACCAAGCCGCGTCCAGGCTCAATGAAACGGCAGTCCCCCAACATGAGGTTCCCGTTCACGAGCTCGTAAAGGGCCGCTTCCTGGCCGGGGTTCTCACCGTATCGGAGCCCCTTTTCGATCACATCACCGCTCTTTTTATCCCTGATCTTCCAGGTGCGCTTTCGATACACCAGGGTCTGGTCCCCGAAGCGGATGCTCATTTCAAGAGGGAAGTGATCATCCATTACGGTTCGATAGGCTTTCTTCAGATCTTCTGACATGGGGGTCCTCCGCTCTTTGTACATTCCTTTCGACTCTTCTCAAACCAACCTAACGGGTCAACGGGTCAACCCGGCCTATGCTTATGCTTTTCAATGTACGCATAGGCGCTGTGATTGTGGATGGACTCGAAGTTTTCCGATTCCACGGAGAACCAAGTAATGTTGGCGTCATTGTTCAATCTGAGGGCGATATCCCGGACGATGTCTTCCACAAACATGGGATTTTCGTAGGCCTTCTCGGTCACAAATTTCTCGTCTTCCCGCTTGAGAACCGAGTAGACATCACTGGATGCGGATTCCTCCACGAGTTTGATCAGGTCCTCCAGCCAGACGAATTTCTTGAATCGGACCTGGAGGCACACCTCGCCCCGCTGGTTGTGGGCTCCGTAATCGCTTATTTCCTTTGAACAGGGGCAGAGTGTGGAAATGGGGACGCGGATCACGGTGACCAGGTCGCTCCCGTGGTTCAGGGAACCTTTGAAGGTACATTCGTATTCCATAAGGCCTTGGGCCCCGCTGACCGGCGCGGATTTGTTTATGAAATAGGGGAAGGTGATTTCCATGTGGGCGCTCTCGGCGTTGAGCCGAGACATGACCTCCTCCAGGATCTCGGAGAAATTCTGGAGGGAGATGCGGCGGCTGTGCTCGTTGAGCACTTCGACGAACCGGCTCATGTGGGTGCCCTTGTAGTAGCGCGGCAGGCTCACATACATGTTGATCCTGGCAACGGTCTGCTGCTCTCCCATGTCCTTGTCCAGGACCGTGATGGGGTACCGGATTCCCTTCACGCCCACCTGGTCTATGTCTATGTTTCTGGTATCCTTATGATTTTGGATGTCTTTCATGTTTAAGTCCTATGCAATTATATGATTCTTCCCCTATCCCATTTACCCTGCAAAGTCAACACAAACCCTGCTGAAATGAACAGGGGTTTTCAAACTCTCTCCTTCCTGATCCGCTCATGGAGATGGGAAAAGGAGAGAGGCGGTTCGTCATCCAGACGGCGTTCCAGGGAGATGGCCCCCGTGGGGCACTCTACGGCGCACACCCCGCAGCCGATGCACCAGTCCTGATCCACCCGGGCCTTGTCGTCAACTATCTGCACACCATTGACGGGGCATATGTCTACACAGTTCCCACATCCGATGCATTCTTCTGTTTCCGTCTCACGGGTGAAGTAGACAGCCATGAGTACGTCCCTCGGGATCTTGCGACGCCTGATGATGCCCACGTTCCAGCAATAGTGCCCGCAGCAATTGCAGGTGTGCTTGATACCGCCCCTGGCATTGTCCACCATGTGGACCAACCCCTCTCTTTCGGCGTTTCCCAGGATATGGAGGGCCTCATCCTTTGAAATCTCCCTGGCAAGTCCCTTCGTGATGACGAATTCCGCCAGCTCATCGTACTTGATACAGACCTCGAGACTGTGTTCACAATCCGTTCGTCCCAGGACCCGTGCGGAAATGCGGCAGGGACAATGGGCCACGGCGATCCTGGTGCTGGCATCCACGATGGGGCCGATCTGCTCGTGGGGCAGGACCCCCTGCATGGGGATATCAACGGTCAGGTCCGCGGGGCTGTATTTGAAGGACTTGGTGGGCGTGCCGCCGTAGACTTCCCTGGTGGTCGGCACGGTGAAGTACTTGAGCACCAGCTTGGCCATTTTCCCGGCCCGCTCGTCCTGCTTCCCTTCCCAAAAGAAGGCCTGGGGCATGCCGTACCCGACCTGGAGGTGGGCATACCCCATGGTCCCGTCCGCGGTCATGCCGGAATAGATCATGTTCCGCTCCGACAGGGACGAAAAGGCCTCCATCACGGCCGACTCGGGCAGGCTAGTCCGTGACGCGATGGCACTAGCAGTGACCACTTCGAGCGGTTTCAGGTCCACGGGGATGGCCAGGGCCACTTCGGCCTCCGCCGGACTGAACATCTCCTTCAAGAGATCGATCAGGGCATCATGGTAGGGGTACCCCATGATGAGCGATTCAAGGTGTCTGGCCAACCTGCGGTAGGTATCTTCCATGGGCAAAACCCCAGTAATAATTACATTGAGTGAATTTATGGGTAGCTTATTGATCTTTCGCAGGAAAAAAGGATTATGTCAAGCTTCCGCTCGCAGTCGTGACACGATAGACCGACTAGAACTTTCTCCTTGATTTTGAAAAGAGAAATGACATAGATTGTAATTCTATTCATTCACGGGGCGTGGCGCAGCCTGGTAGCGCACCTGCTTTGGGAGCAGGGTGTCGGAGGTTCAAATCCTCTCGCCCCGACCAGTAATATCAATAGGTTAGGCAATGTCCTAACCTTTTTTATTGGTGCTGGTAGAGGATTTGGTAGAGGATTCCTTTGTAGTCTCCAATTGAGTGCCCCAAAAATCTGCCAAAAAGTCGGTTTGTTCTTTGGTGCCGGTCTCCAAATGTCCAGCATATATCTCTGTTGTTTTTTGATGATCGTGCCTGAGGAATCTCTGTAATTTAGCCAGCCCCATATCCGCCTTTTCTTTGAGAATTGCCGTTGCGAGATGGCGAAGCTGATGAAGACCGAATTTGGGCACTTTTGCCTTTTCACACAACCTCTCCGAAAATCTATTGAGATTGATGTAGCGATCATCCCGCCATTCCTTCTTTTTCCTATCCCAAAAGGTGTGCCAAAAGACATACGGTAAAACCGGATGACGATTCTTGAACCTTCTCTGGAGCACATCATGCAGCAGGTTAGGCATCTCATGATATGTTGTCTTTATTTCTCCGTTGCCTGACTTTCTTGTGTGGAGAGCGTAGATTCTGTTGTTAAAATCAATATCAGACCACCTCCACTTCAAGATCTCTGATTTTCTACCACCGGTAACAAGATAAGCAAGGAGTAGGTCTTTCTGGTCGGGGGTTGCGATCATATAAACTTTTGTGACATGCTCGATCGGAGCTGGAAGTGTCTTACTCCTTTCGTGCCTCTTCTTCTTGACCTCCGCAAAGGGATTTATTGAATTTCTGGGTATCAATTCTTGTTCTTTTCCCCACTCAAAAAGTCGCCTACCCTCTTTTCGATATACATTGAATGAATTATTGCTGACCTTCTCAGCTCTTTCCAGCAAATAAGAGTGAGCCATGTGGACGGTTATGTCGCCAATGGAGATATTACCCCATCTCTCAATCAACTCTTGACAGAGTCTCTTTTTATTGGCAAATGTGTCTTGGCCTATAAAACTGACCTTGGCATCATTAAGATACTCGTTGCAGAGCGTCAATAAGTCCAAACTCATTCGAGTGGTTCTCAATTTTTCGACCCTTTGCCTCAACTCCGCATCTCCGAGTCTGGCGTCCCTTTTTGTTCTCCAGCGAGTCTGATCCATTCCTACTTTCGCCGGAGTCCATTTCATATTGTCCTTCTCGATTCTGGCATACCACCAGTCCTTCTTTTTGTAAATTGCCATAAAGCACCTCCCGTAAGATGAGTTTTCTTTTTCCTATTTTCACCCCGCCAAGTTCTTCCCAATGTGCATAGATCCAAGATTTTGGTACGGTGGGAGGCATCAGGGAAGAAACCTCTTCTGGGGTCATAATTTCAAAATTGCTTTCCATGGTTAGTGTTAGATCTCCATATTTCTAGTCCAACCGCCGGACCATCCGGCAGGCACGTGGAGTTTTCCGTGCATTCTTTTTTGCATCCCGGCAACACTTGCCGGAGTAATGATTTGGATCTGGCACGATTTTCTGAATTTGCCAAGCCCAAAATTCATAGGAATTTCTTTACATCAATAAAAAATCCAGTAACAAAACAATCCGGTTATTTGCCTTTCGACTTCCATAGAGCATCATCTTTGAGGCTGGAAATGCGGGGGGTCAAGGGGGGATTGCGAATTCCCCCTTGGCTCTTTCTCAACTTGGTGAGAAGCAGCAAATTGAACCTAACAGTGGCTGGACCAAGAGAAATACTTTCTAAAATACTGGCTACTCCAAGATAATGCTTCCCAACTGATATCACATAGTCCAATTGTCGCAGGACATCGGGTTGAGCGAAGCGAAACAGTTTTAATATTTTTATTTAAAGATTTTATTTAAATCAGTGATTTCCGGTTAGGTTTTTGCATAACAGTTTGACTTTTCGTGATATTCAA
>CAYUCJ010000014.1:0-20314 GCA_964443285.1 uncultured Desulfobacteraceae bacterium
GTTTAGAAAGGGTCTGAAAAAGAGTGTCAGGACGCCTCCTCTTCGTTGCTCATAGGCTGCCGTTGCGGCATGAATCAGCTTTTTACAAAGTCATCAACAATAGCCCTCCACGGTTCTGCTTTGCCTTGCTGATTTTGCTTTACAGCCTGCTGAAGCTTTCTTCCATTACATCGGAGAAAAAGAGGATATCCTCTTTCCCGAGACACATGGGCGGGTTGATGCGGAGCACGTTTCCAAAAACGCCGCCTTTCCCCATGATGAGGCCGCTGTCCTTGGCGGTTTCGAAGACGCGGGAGGCTTCCTCCGCGGCCGGCTTTTTGCTCGATGGATCTTTGACCAGTTCCACCCCCACCATGAGCCCCTTGCCCCTGACGTCACCGATCACCGGGTGATTGTCCTTGAGAACTTTGAGCTTTTCCATGAGCAGGTCGCCCATTTCCCGAGCGTTTTCCATAATGCCGTCTTCTTCAATGGCCTGCAGCACGGCCCGTCCTGCTGCACAGCACACCGGATTTGAACCGTAGGTGTTGAAGAATTTTTTCTTTGCCATGGATTCTGCGATTTCCCTCTTGGCCACCACGGCGGCCAATGGAAAACCGTTCCCGATGCCTTTTCCCATGACCACGATATCCGGTGTCACGCCATCCATTTCAAAGCCCCAGTAGTGGGACCCCATGCGCCCGAAGCCCGTTTGAACCTCATCGACAATGCACAAGCCCCCTGCCTCCCTTACGCGTTCAAACGCCCCGGAGAGGTATCCGAGCGGCAGGGGCATGACCCCGCCGTATCCCTGAACGGGTTCGGCGATAAAGCCGGCGATCTGACCGGGCGTGGAAGAACCGATCAAGAGATTGATCTCCCGTACGTACGGCTCGACAGTCGCACCGTGGACTCCCCTGTACTGATCCGGGTTGTGTACGTGCAGGATGCCCGGCGCTGGGGGCAAGGGTTGGCGGCAGGTGTGAATTCCGGTCAGGGACATGGCCGAAAACTGAAGACCGTGATAGCTGTTGGCCAAGGAAATGATATCGAAATTCCCCGTGTAAAGGCGCGCCATCATCACGGCGAGATCGTTGGCTTCCGCCCCGCTGTTCACAAAATGGGCCACCCAGTCTTCCTGTCCCGGCATACGGGCCACCAGTTCTTCGGCAAAGTGCGCGGGCACCGGGTGAAAATACATGGTGGTGCAATGGCCCAACTGCTCGATCTGCTTTTTTGCCTCCATCGTCACGAGGGGGTGGTTGTACCCGACACTGATACAGAGGTTTTGGGCAAGGCAGTCCAGGTATTTCCTGCCCTTTTCATCCCACAGGTATTGCCCCTCTCCCCGCTTCAGCACCACCGGCTTTTCGTATGCCGTAAAGGTCCGCAGGGACGGCGAAAGAAAGGTCGCTCGTTTTTGAATGACATCGTCGTAAGACCAGCTGGTTTTGATGCCTTGTCTTTTTTCGTTGGGGTCCATTTTTTCCCTCCCAGATCCGGGCATGCCCGCTAATTCCCTATTCCCGCCTTATCAATGAATCGGTTCACCGAGTTGATTTCCAGCCCAAGCAGTTTCGCTATTCGGAACTTGGCGGCTATGCCGTCGGCCACACCACCCCCTTCGGCGATGCGTCCGAGATTCAGGTCTTCCCTGACCTCGCCCATGACCACCGGATCGGCCAGATCTTCCAGGGAGACCCCCAGCTTGTCCGCTACCATTTTTTTCGCCGCATCGTTTCTCATGCCCCGGTTCAGCTGCAAACGGGCTACCAGATCTCCGGCAGTCCGTATTCCGCCCATTCCCGAGACGAGTGCATGCGCCGCGTGCATCCCGTAGGGGTCCCCGACGCCAACCTACAACCCGTCCAATCGACAGATTTCCACGTGGGCCTTTGATGCCCTGGACAAGGCATCCACGGGAGGGGTCAGACTCAGGGGGACGCCACCCACGCCCATTCCGAGATTGGCGTGAATGGGTATGTTCGAGACTTCGGAACAGGCCTTGGTGAAGGTCACGGATCGGGCAATGTTGAAGGGAAGGGACTGGTTGGTGATAATGTTGACCGCGGGGCCGAAAATGGTGACGCCGGCCTTTTCGGCCAGCTTGACCGCCTGGTGGGGATAGAGCCCTGCCAGCCGGACCCCGTCGTAGGTCAGCCCCCCGTGCATACCCAGGACGAATTCCCCGGCCATTCCCATCTCGATGCCCATGTCCGGATATCGCCCCTTAAGGATTTCCACCGCTTTCAACGCGGCCAGGAAGTCCGCATCCCCTGCGGCGCCCACCGTGTCGAAATTGATCCCATCCGCCCCGGACTCGTACATCTCGGTTCCAACATAGACCATATCCTGTATGGCATATTCTATGGCCTCTAAATAGGCCTCCCTGGCCTCCTCTATCTTGCCCAGGGGAAGCAGATCCGCCGGGTTGGGACAGGGCCCGTCGGGCCGGCTGTAGAGACCCAGGTTGGGCATGGCGCCGTAAAAAAGCGGCGCAACCGTCACCAGCAGGGCCTGTTCCAGGATGGGCTTTTCAAATACCACGATGGGTTTTACCGGCTTGAAGCTGTAATCGATATGGGTCAGTTCCAGGGTATCGGCCCCCAGGGCCCGTTCGAATATCTGCAAAGACTGTATCTTGCTGATGATGATATGGGCCCGCTTGATCTTGGAGGCCAGACCGTCGTAGCTCATGCAGACCTCTTTTCCCGCCTCCACGCCGACGATCTTGTCGGTCCGTTCAAAGATCTCGAACAGGTGCCGGATCTCATCATCCCTGAGGGGAGAAATCTTCGCCCGCTCTGCGGCGTCCTGTGTCCCTGCCTCGATATCCTCTCTGAGTTCGGCTTCGGTCATCTCGACCCTGAAACCGTCGCCCATCCTGGTTTGAATCTTTTTCATGGGGTTTCTCCTTCTAGGCTTTTTCAGCTTTTTCGACGATACCTTCCAGTTCCTTCTGGAGCGGCTCTTCCAGTGGAGGAACCACGTGGTCGGAAAGGATGGACGTCATCCTCTCCCTGGCCCTCTCCACAATGGTCTTCCCATCGCTCTTCCATGCTTCATGGGGGCGCCAGTCAAAAAGGGCCGGCCTGAAGCGCTTTTCCGTGCGAAGGAATTGGAGCGTGTGCGGATCCGACAGGAAACTGCCATAATGACCCACCCGGTTTATGGCCTCGACAGCCAATCTTTCATGGTCGATCCCGAATCCCTCCACCAGCCGTCGCACATAGGCTGCCAGTTCATCATCGATGACCAGGGCCAGGGGGCTGATGGACACCCCACCGTCGACCATCCCGGCACCGCCCATTTCAGTGATACCGCTCAGCGCGCACATGGTGAGGGCCGCACTTCGCTCGGACACGATTTGGTGGGCCTGACAATCCGTCACATTAAACGGTACGGCACCCGATGGAATGTTGTAATGATTGGCCAGTTGAATCAGGCCGGAGGCTATGAGCATGATCTCCGGTGTATGATAAAATGTGGCCCCCCCGGCCATGTCCATTTCGCTGGGCAGGACATAGTACCAGGTGGGAATGCCGGGGCACAGGGTCTGCAACAGGACCAGGCTCCCAAGGGCCTCGGCGTTGGTTTGCGTCAAGGCGCCGGCCGGTGTGTAGGGGGCGTTGGCTCCGAACATGGGCACCAGGGGGACCCTCACCGGCAGGTTGACCTCACCGTAGAGTAGTAGCCTCTCGATTTCGTCACTCGGAAAGTAGAGGGGTTCGATCAGGCAGACAATCCCGCTGCAAAGGGGCCTTTGGCGCAAGGCCTCACTGCCGCCGGCCACAGCCTTCATCATCTCCAGTTGATAAGTGAGATTCCTGGAATCCTTGGGCAAGGCCCAGACATGCTTTCGGCCCGCCTCCAGCATCACCTTCAGCACGTGAAGGTCGTAGGTTTCACCCGGTACGTCTTCCGGTATGGGGAACCCCGCCATATCCAGATTCTCCAGCCCGTCTGTGAGGTGGGCGATATTCCGACAGTCCTGCAGTTTCAATGGACGGGTCCGGTTGCCGATGAGGTCGTAATGATTGATCGTCCCGGCCGTAACACGAATAAGAGGCTTCGCGGAAGATCCGGGGGTAACATCCCGATCAAACGCCGTCTCCCTACCTGCGCAGAGGAATTGTTTCGGGGCTGTCTCCAGCGCCTTTTCAACCATTTCCGCCGGCAGGCGGACCTGTTCCCGGGAGGCATCAACCTTTGCTCCTGCGGCGGAAAGCCTCTCCAGAGCAACGGGATGGTTCAACCTGAGCCCCGTGGTTTCCAGCACCTCTAGGGAACCTTCGTGGACCATCTGGATTTCTTCTTCCGACAATAAGTGAAATCTTTGTTTGAGCATTGGAGTGACTTTCCCTTCTTGCCCTATCGATTATTCAAAACACCAGAGCCAATTTCAAAACGTCCCCTTTTGCCCGATTCCCGCGTCAGGCTCGAATTTTAATCCTCGAAATATTCAATATATTCCTGTGGTTAAAATTTTCGCCTTTCTTGACCTCGAACAAAATTGAACGTTTTGAAACTGGCTCACCACTTCACTCATTCGGCCTTCAGCACTTTAACGTTTAAGTCATTTAGAATGAATTTGCGACCGTTGTCAAGAAGAAATTTCTCAGTTTTGTTATTTTAATTAGGTCTCGTTAATTCACACGGGATACAATTACCGAAGGTGCGCATCCAATGTCCCAATTGCATGATTGTCCTTTACTGATTGAGATTGTTTTAATCCAGATCCTTGTCCAGGTTGTGATTGAACCATGTTGAAATTGGCTTTCCTGTATTCTTTCATTAAGTTATCCTATTATGCCAGGCAGGGAGGCGCTTAGCCGTGTTGTCTTTACGGGGCATGAACAAAAATCTTGACAACAGGGTCTTCTTGTTCTACTTAACCTTTAACGTTAAAGTCATTGAAGATTTTTTCGTGATCCTTATGGACCTGGGCAGGGCGCAAGTTGTTCAACGGGGGAAGAGAAAAAACATCATCTCAAGGAAACCCCGGCAGGCGGCGAATTCATGAGGGCCTGTGGAGCGGTTGCACATCGCTTGAAAGACCGCCGGACCATTCAGGCTGAGACATATGTTGAGTTGGGCAGGAAAGAACATGAACGGATCGGAAAACCGGCATCATTTTTTCGAAGGGGGGTTGCTTCGACTTGAAAAAGGGATGCAGGGGATTCCGGATGGCGTCCCGCTTTTTGCCCAACTGCATGAATTTGCCGCAGCACAGACCGGGGTACCGCCGAAAAAGTTCTACACCGATCCCGAAACCTTGATCGCCAGTTCACTGGACGTTATGGAGATCTACGGCATCGACGTCCCCGTCCTGGACTATGATGTCTACAACATCGAAGCCGAAGCACTCGGGCAGGAGGTGATCTACAGCAAGACGGGTATGCCGGATGTGAACCGGACAAAACCTCTGATACGGGACAAAAGCGATCTGAAAAAGATCCGGACACCTGATTTCGACCATGACGGGCGGTTTCCGGTGATTTTAGAGATGAACCGTCTGTTCCGCAGAATGACCGGGGGTATCGAGGCGACCCTTGGTTTTTGCTCACCCTTCAGCCTTGCGGCAAATATCCGAGGAATCGAGCAGCTGTTGATGGACATCTATCTCGATCCCGATTTTGCCAGGGAGCTTTTTGAACGGGTGACGGACGCGGTATTGATTCCGTGGATCTTGAGATTGAAAGAAGAATTTCCTGAAAGCGACAGCATCTGCGGAAGTGATGCTTCCGCCTCCATACCCATTGTCAATCCCTCTATTTTGAAAGATTGGATCATCCCCTATGTCAAGCGGTTGAGGGAACGATGCGGACCTGAAGTCTATGTCCCCAACTGGATCGGAGAGTCGCACCTGAAGCGCCCGGAGGATTTGCTGGATATGAAACTGGAGGTTTGCCCCGGTTTTGTCGAGGGTCAGGACCCCGATGTGGAAAGACTCAGCCCCTCATTTTACAAGTCATACGCCGTAAGAAAGGGGGTTCCCCTGGTTCTCGGGGTAGGTGCCGCTTTTCTTGCCCTTGCAACCCCTCAGGCGATCAGAGAAAGGGTGCGGCATTACATCGAGATCGGGGGAAAAGGCGGACGCTTTGCCCTTTACCTCTGTAATCTGGGTGCCACAACGCCCCCGGAAAATGTCAGGGCCGCTGTCCAGGCGGTTCGTGATTTTGGTGTCTATTGAACGAGATGAGTTGGTACGTTCCGCAAACGGCAGCCTATGAGGAATGAAGAGGAGCTGAACCTGACACTCTTTTTCAGACCCTTTCTAAACACTCCGGAGGGGATGGACGCCGATTTGGGGTCTAGCGGAACACAAGGGTATTGCGTTTGGTTAGGGAGGCATAAACCCCAAATAGTCGTCCATGTAGAAGCCGGGTGCCAAGTGCACTATGAGAAAGGGTCTGAAAAAGAGCCTCACGCCCGGCTCCTTAGCTCCGGCGTATGAGACGACACGTGTAAGGAGCAGGTGAACGGAATATGCCGTTTGCCTGCTCAACTGTGGTTCATCAATGTCAACGACTTCCTTGGAAGTCGTCTGAAGGAGGAACGCAAAATGACCTTCCCCGAAATGATTCGTGTCAGACAGCGCTTTCAATCAGAGGCCCTGAACGATATTGCCGGAGAAATGGCCTCCCGGTTCCAGGCCTTGGGGAACCTTCCTGGAGTGCGAAAAGGCCAATCCGTTGCTGTGGCCTGCAGCAGTCGAGGTATTGCCAACTACGGCACGATTGTGGGTTCGGCGGTTTCCTATCTCAAGGGCACAGGATTGAAGCCCTTCATTATTCCCGCCATGGGCAGTCATGGTGGCGGAACCGCTTTGGGGCAGGAAAGAGTGCTTGAACACCTGGGTGTTAGCGAAACCCGCGTCGGCGCCCCCATCCGGTCATCTCTCGAGGTCATACAATGGGGAGAGACGGAAGAGGGCATCCCGGTCCACGTGGACGCGCTGGCCTCAGCGGCGGACCATATCGTCCTTATCAATCGCATCAAGAAGCACACGGAATTCGAACACTGGTTTGAGAGTGGGCTTCTGAAAATGATGGCCATCGGCCTGGGAAAACAGAAAGGAGCGGCCATCTATCATCAGGCCATGCTCACCTATGGCTACCCGAAGGTTATCCTCTCTGTGGCCCGCAATGTCCTGGCCACAGGCAAGGTGCTGCTGGGTGTCGGGGTGGTGGAGGATGGATACTCTCAGACAGCGAAAATCGGCATGTGCGGGCCGGGCCGGATTGAGGAAATGGAAAGGGAGCTGTTCAAAGCGGCCAAGGGGTTTTCGCCCGGCTTGCCTTTTGAGGAGGCGGATATCCTGATTGTTGATGAAATGGGAAAAGAAATCAGCGGGACGGGCTTCGATACCAAGGTCGTGGGGAGGATAGGCCTGCCCCTGGTGACCAAAGAACCCGAGAGCCCGAGAATCAAAAGGATCCTGGTCTGTGATCTCACGGCCGGGTCCGAGGGCAATGCGGTGGGTGTGGGCATCGCAGATTTCATCACCAACCGCCTCTTTGACAAGATCGATATGGACGCATTGAACATGAATACCATTACAGGGGTGTGCCCGGAGATGGGGAAGATCCCTGCCGTGTTGGAAAGCGACAGGGAAGCCATTGACGTGGCGATCAAGTGTGTCGGCCTGATCCCTACGAAAAAGCTGAAGATTATGAGAATAAAGAATACCTCGCGGTTGGATGAAATCGACCTGTCGGAAGGATACGAGGCAGCCTTGAGGAGACGGCCCGATCTAGAAGTCATGATGAAAAAGCGGCCCATGGCCTTCGATGGTTCAGGCAACCTGGAGCCCTTCTTCTCTTGATTGAGTCATAGTTGCATCAGCTTTAGGCGCTCCAGGTGTCTGTCGCTAATGGTGAAAATCCGGACCGGTGAGATGCGATCATGTGCAATGATCGTAACCAATTGAAATAATGTCATTATTATTGCAAATATGTGGCGAAATGAAACGGCAAACGGTTCGAGGTGTATGAGGGTTGGGGTTGGCGCGTTTCTTGCTTAGTATTAACTTCAGACCTCTGTTGATTCACATTTGAAAAAAGAACAGGAAATCCGCCCAATTCTACCTGTCCAATCTTGATGAAGTCGTGAAAGTCCTTCCGTGGCCTTTATACGATTCTATCAACGCTTGGATAACACATTGAGACATCAGGTAAAAAATGCAACAGAACAGCATTACAGACATAAAGGCAACCGAGGTGATTGATAACCGCGGAAACCCCACTGTGCGGGTGTATGCCTGTATGGATCATACCTTCTGGGGCAGGGCGGATGTCCCGAGCGGTTCATCCACGGGTTCCTACGAGGCGCACGAACTGAGAGACGGCGGCCCCCGGTACGGGGGCAAAGGTGTGATGAAGGCGATTCAAAACATTCACGAGGTCATTTTCCCCGGTCTTCAGGGAATGGACGGTTCGAGGCAGAGAGACATTGATCGATTGATGCTGGATATGGATGGCACACGCGATAAGTCAAACCTGGGGGCAAATGCCATCCTCGGGGTGTCCCTTGCGGTGGCCTCTGCCGCGGCGGCGGCTCACCATCTGCCCCTTTACCGGTATTTGAATGGGAACGGGCACGTCCTTCCGGTCCCCCAGGCCTCACTCATCAATGGGGGCCAGCATGCGGGGAATGATCTGGACATACAGGAATTCTGCGTCATGCCGGTGGGGGTGGAAACCTTTGCCGAATCGGTCAGGGCCTTATGCGAAATCCACGCCAGTCTGAAAGATATCCTTTTGAAAAAGCTGGGGAAAGCAGCCACAAACAGCAGCGAAGACGGGGGATTTGCTCCGCCCATGAGGTCCACGAGGGAGGCCATGGACAACCTGGGGGAGGCGGTAGAGCGCGCCGGGTATTCCCGTGATGTGGTCTACGGGCTGGATTTTGCCGCAACCGGGTTTTATGATGCGGCCACAGGTATCTACCACTTCGAAGGGACTGAAAAAACGCAGGAGAACATGATTGAATTCCTCAAGACCCTGGTAGAAGAGTACCCCCTGATCGTCTCCCTCGAAGATCCCCTTTACGAGAACGATTTTGAGGGATTCACCACCATCACGAAAGAACTTCCTGATACCCTGATCATCGGGGATGACTTGTTTGCCACGAATATAGAAAGAATAAAACAGGGCGTGGCGAAAAAGGCCGGGAATGCGACGCTCGTCAAGCTCAACCAGATCGGAAGCCTCAGCGAGGCCCTGGATGCCGCAGACTTTGCCATGCAGCACGGATACTGTGTTGTGGTTTCAGAGAGGTCAGGGGAAACCGAAGATGATGTTCTATCCGATGTTTGCGTCGCACTGAACGGTGGAGTCATTAAGACAGGCGGAATCAGGGGAAGCGAAAGGGGATCGAAATATAACAGGTTCATGGAAATAGAAGAGGAGTTGGGTAAAGCGGCCCTCTATGCCGGGAGGAACTTCAAAGGGTAGGGCGGGTTCATAGGCCTCCAGCACTGCATGAGGAGAAAGGACTCCTGAAAAATGATAAAGAACCGTGAGGAATTGCTTTCACACGGGTTTGTCGAAGGGAGAAAGAAGGCCCTCGACATCATGGAACACGCCCTTTCAGCGGTGAATCCACTGGATGCCGTGAGAAAACATGTGAAACTGGAGGGAAACCTTCTCTCTGTGGGCGACAAACGTTTTGACCTTGGAAAAATCGAAAGCATCTATGCGATCGGGGCGGGCAAAGCCACTTATCTCCAGGCGAAGGGGCTGGAAGAGATTCTCGGGGACCGGATAACCGACGGGTTTGTGGCGGTCAAAAAAGGACAGACAGGCCGGCTTACGCGCATAAGGATGGCCGAATCCTCTCACCCGATTCCGGATCACACGAGCCTTGAAGCGGCTCAAGAAATCACCAGGCTGGCGGACAAGGCTGAAAAGGGCGACCTGGTCTTCTGCCTCATGTCGGGAGGGGTTTCGTCCCAGGCCGTCTATCCCGTGCCCGCCATCACTTTGGAAGACAAGATCCACATCAACCGGCTCCTGGTACACAGCGGCGCAGATGTGACCGAGATCATGACGGTCAGAAGACACCTCTCCCGGATCAAGGGAGGCCGGCTGGCGGAGCGGATTCTCCCGGCCACCGTTGTCGCCCTCACCGTCTCCGATGAAAAGACGGATTCAATGGAGTGGAATACCGACTGGACCAGTGGTGATTCTTCCACGCTGTCCGATTCAGTCCGGGTGCTCAAGAAATACGGGCTGTGGGACAAGACCCCTGAAAAGGTTCGAAAGTACCTCTCGACCCCTGCCCCAGCCAAGGAGACACCCAAGGTATTTGTGGATGCACCCATCTATAATTTCATGATCGTCAGGGTCAGAGAACTGTGGGAAGCAGCCGTCAAGCGCGCGGAAGAGATCGGGCTGAAGCCGGTTCTGCTGACCACGTTGATGAACGGAGAGAGCAGGGAGGTGGGTCGCGCCCTGGCTTCCATTGCCCGGGAGGTTCACCTTTCGGGAAACCCGGTGGAGCCACCCTGCGTTCTGATTGCCGCGGGGGAGACTTCTGTCAGGATTGAAGACAGTCCGTTTGGTGAGGGAGGTGCCAACCAGGAACTTGCGGCAGGTGCCAGCCTGGTTCTTTCACCGGACGACCCGATCGCCGTGTGTGCGCTGGATACGGATGGAACCGACGGCCCCACACCCCTGGCAGGCGGGCTGACGGACGGTTCAACCGTAAGCAGTGCATTGCACAAGGGGCTTGACATTTTCAGGGGGCTTATGGAACATAGTATCTCCCGGGTGCTTCGGGAAGTGGGTGACGCCATTTTCACCGGGCAGACGGGGACCAACGTCAACGATCTGGTACTGCTCGTTGTTCTCCCGAAAGTTCCGGGGCTCACCTGAGATGCCCTTTGTTCCCACCCGCCTGTTATCCAGGGGGTGATGATCCATGCATGAGCCGGTCCAGCCCTTTGTCAGACAGGGAAAATAGGAAAAACCATCTCAGATATGATGCCAAAATGGGACATGCACCAAAGAATTTCAAGCATTCTTCAGGGGAAGAGACCTGAACGTCTGCCGTTCGTCGACCTCATGGAAAACAACCTGATGGACCGTCTCCAACACATTGCGAAAGTCATTGAAAACCATTCACCGGGCGCATCAGGCGGGTGGGGGTGAAACATAAACCAGCCCGGCAGAGCCATCTCTTTCCGGGCAACAACAGAGGGAGGATTGCTATGTCGAAGTTGAACGAATTAGAGATGTTGTTTACCAAAGGGAAGTTGACGCGTCGCGAATTTATCACGCGTGTGTCGGCACTGGGGTTGGCGGCCGCGGTTTCTCCGGCCCTTCTTTCCACGTCGGCTAAGGCAGCCGGGCCCAAGGAAGGCGGTCATTTTGTTCAGGCTCAGACCGGCGGTTCCACAACCGATACACTGGACCCGGCCACCCACACATCCAATTGGAACATCAATTGTGAATGGCAGCTTCGAAACAACCTGGTGGAGGTTAATTACAAGTTCCAGCCCATCCCGGAACTGGCCGAAAGCTGGGAATCCACTCCGGATGCAAAAAAATGGATTTTCAACCTGCGAAAAGGCGTGGAGTTTCACGATGGCAAGACTCTGGACGCGGAAGATGTGATCTACAGCATGAATCACCATCGCGGGAAAGAGTCCAAATCAGCAGCCAAGCCGTATCTGGCGACAGTCAAAGACATCAAGGCGGAGGGCAAAAACCGGGTGATTTTTGAGCTGTCGGCAGGGGTCGCCGATTTTCCGTTCTACATGGCCGACTACCACCTCACCATATTCAAGGCCGGCACAAAAGGGAAAGAATTTGAAAAGGGCATCGGTACGGGCGGCTATATGCTCGAACATTGGGAACCGGGCGTCACCTGCCGCACCAAGAAAAACCCGAACTACTGGAAGAAGGGTCGTGCGCATTTCGGCTCCATAGAGACCCTCAGCATCAACGATGTCAATGCAAGGACCAGTGCGATCAAAACAGGGCAGATTCAATTCATGGACCGGGTGGAGCGCAAGACCATTCGCTTGATGAAGATGACAAAGGGCGTCACAGTCACTGCCGTGACCGGTACGATGCACTACACCATGCCCATGCACACGAAGAAGAAACCTTATGACGACAACAACGTTCGTCTGGCTCTCAAGTATGCAATCAACAGGGAGGAGTTGGTCAAACGCATCCTGAATGGATACGGGGAGATGGGAAACGACCATCCCATTTCACCCGTCAACCGCTACTTCGACAAAGACCTCCCACAACGGCGTTACGATCCGGACAAGGCCAGGTTCTACATGAAAAAGGCCGGGATGCTGGATCACACCTTTAATCTCCACTCGGCCGAGGCCGCCTTTCAAGGGGCTGACGATGCGGCCATTCTCTTCAAGGAGCATGCCAAGAAGGCCGGCATCAAGATCAATGTGATTCGGGATCCCAGCGATGGCTACTGGAGCAATATCTGGACCAAAGTAGGATTCTGCATGTGCTACTGGAGCGGGCGTCCCACCTCGGATTTGATGTTCTCCGTGGCGTACGCAGCCGGTGCACCCTGGAACGACGCACACTGGGACAACGCCCGTTTCAACAAGCTGCTGGTGGAAGCCCGGGCGGAGCTTAATGAAAAGAAACGCGCCCAGATGTATGCGGAAATGCAGAAGATCTGCAGGGATGAAGGCGGAACGATTGTCCCCATGTTCAACCAGATCGTAGAGGCGCACTCCAACAAAATAGCCATGGGTCCCATTTCCGCCTACATGGAAGCGGACGGGCATCGCAACACCGAGCGGTGGTGGTTCGCCTGATAACCTTAACAGAAGATGACCGGTCTTCACCTCATTTCCCTTTCCTGTCCATTCGGGGGGTGAGGTGAAGCCAATCACCCCATCGATTCACGTGCCCGTTCATGGGCACTACGAAGACTGAGCTCGAAGTCGTCCCTCTTGATTTTCAACGAAAACACATTGCATGAGTTGGGGAAAAAATGAAAGACATCGCAATCATGGTAGGCAAGCGCTTTGGTTTGGGCCTGGTGACCATTGTCGTCATTTCTGTGCTTATTTTCATGGGCGTTGAGGCCCTTCCCGGAGACGTGGCAACGGCCATTCTCGGGCAGTCGGCAACACCTGAAACTGTTGCGGCCTTTCGAAAAGAGCTCAAATTGGATCTCCCCGCACACGTGCGCTATTTCACCTGGCTGAAGGGTTTTTTTAAAGGAGATATGGGCAACTCCCTGGCCAATGGCCGCCCGGTTGCGGGACTGATCGGATGGCGATTTGCCAATACCATTTTTCTGGCGTCCACAGCCGCGGCCATAGCGGTGCCGCTGGCGATCATCCTCGGGATCATTGCCGCGCTTTACCGGGAAAGCTGGTTTGATAAAACCATTTCCATAGGCACGCTGAGTGCCATTTCTTTCCCGGAGTTTTTTATCGCCTACATCCTCATTGCCCTTTTTGCGGTCAAATATCAATTTTTTCCAAGTCTTGCAGAGTTAAACAATCAAATGCCGTTCTGGAAAAAAATCTATACGATTCTGCTACCCAGTCTGACGCTCACCTTTATTGTCACTGCGCATATGATGCGCCAGACCCGCGCCGCCATCATCAATATCCTGGCAAGCCCTTTTATAGAGATGGCCCAGCTGAAGGGTTTAAAGAAACTGAGGGTCATCGTCCTTCACGCATTTCCGAACGCCCTGTCTCCGGTCATCAATGTGGTGGCACTGAACCTGGCCTACCTGGTGGTGGGCGTGGTGATTGTGGAAGTGGTCTTTGTCTATCCCGGCCTGGGCCAGCTTCTTGTGGATTCCGTTTCCAAACGGGACATCCCTGTTGTCCAGGCCAGCGGCCTGATTTTTGCGATCGTCTACGTGATGCTCAATCTTCTGGCCGATGTTCTGTCGATTATCAGCAACCCCAGGCTGAGAAACCCCAGATAAGGAGAAACGCGGCATGGCCTTTGTGAAATCTCTGAGAAAAATCCCCTTCACCGCCCGCATCGGCTTTTTCATTATCCTGTTGAACGTCGCCGTCTCTCTTCTGGCTCCGGTCATTTCCCCATATGGAGAGACGGCAATCGTCAACGATGTCTGGATGCCTTCGAGCGAGAAGAATTGGATGGGAACCGATCAGCTGGGGAGGGATGTCTTTACGCGTATGCTTTACGGGGCCCGCAACACCATATCCATAGCGTTTATCACCACGCTCTTATCCTTCACGACGGGGATCACTTTCGGATTTATTGCCGCAACCCTTGGGGGATGGCTTGATCAGCTCCTCAGTCGTATCGTCGATATCCTGATGGCTTTTCCGACCCTTATTTTTGCCTTGATGGTGCTCTCGCTCGTGGGGACATCCGTACCGGTTCTGATTATCGTCATAGCCCTCCTGGACTCCACGCGGGTCTACCGGCTCTCGCGTGCCGTAGCCATGGATATTGAGGTCATGGAATTTGTTGAAGCCGCCCGTCTGCGCGGTGAGAGAACCTGGTGGCTGATGCGTCACGAAATCCTGCCCAATGCCATGCCCCCCCTGGTGGCGGAATTCGGCCTGCGCTTCTGTTTTGTTTTCCTGTTCATTGCGTCCTTGAGTTTCCTTGGATTGGGCATCCAGCCGCCTACGGCGGACTGGGGAGGCATGGTCCGGGAAAATGCGGGAGCCATCACGTTCGGCATTCTGACCCCCCTTTGGCCGGCGGCGGCCATAGCCTTTTTGACGGTGGGGGTCAACCTGGTGGTCGACTGGATTCTACATATCGCCAGCGGCCTGAAGGACTAACCGGTACAACCAATACGGTGAAAATGAAATGAGCCATCTGCTGACTGTGAAGGATATCCACATTGAAGGGTTCAGTGATGAGAAATGGATGCCGATCGTGAAGGGCATCAGTCTCCATCTGGACAGGGGTGAAGTGCTCGGTCTGATCGGTGAGTCAGGGGCGGGAAAATCGACCCTGGGTCTCGCGGCCATGCGCTACACACGGCAGGGCTGCCGCATCGCCTCGGGATCGATCGTCTTTGACGGCATGGAGCTGTTCGATGCATCGGAAGAGGTCCTGAGGGAGATCAGGGGCGTTCGTATTTCGTACGTGGCCCAAAGCGCTGCGGCCTCCTTTAACCCGGCCCATCGTCTCATCAAACAGTACGCCGAGACACCGGTCCAACATGGGCTGATGCATTTTTCCGAGGCGCGGAAAAACGCGGTAGACATTTACCGAAGACTGCTGCTTCCGGATCCTGAGCATATCGGCTACCGTTATCCCCACCAGGTCTCTGGAGGTCAGCTTCAGCGCGCCATGGTGGCCATGGCCATGGCATGCCGGCCTGATATCATCGTATTTGATGAACCGACAACGGCCCTGGATGTGACCACACAGATAGAGGTCCTCGCGGCTATCAAACAGATCACCAGGCAATTCAACGCGGCGGCCATCTACATCACCCACGATCTGGCCGTGGTGGCCCAACTGGCCGACCGCATCATGGTCCTCAGGTATGGTGACCTGGTTGAAGAGGGTAAAACCAGGGAAATGCTGGCCCAACCCAAAGAGGAATATACCCGCCAACTCCTCGCTGTCCGTAGCATCCGTGAGGACCGGGACCTGTCAGGGAGTGAAGACGATGTTGTGCTGGAAGTCCGGAATGTCTCAGCGAGTTACACGGGGAAAGATCGCGTGCTGGATGACATCAATCTCAAGGTCAGGCGCTCCAGGACCGTTGCGTTGGTGGGCGAATCCGGCAGCGGCAAAAGCACCCTGGCCCGGGTGATTACCGGGCTCCTGCCGCCGTTTGAGGGAAAGATCTTTTATGAGGGGAAGGAATTCTCTCCGGACCTGAAATCCAGGGACCGGGAAAGCCTGAGAAGGCTGCAGATGATCTATCAGATGCCGGACACGGCCCTCAATCCCAAACAGAAGATCAGAAAGATCATCGGGCGTCCCCTGGATTTCTACTTCGGGATGGGCCATGAAGAAAGAGACAAGAGAATCAGAGAACTGCTGGAAATGATCGAATTGCGTCCGCGGAAATATATTGATCGTTACGCCACGGAGCTCTCCGGTGGAGAAAAGCAGCGGATCTGCATCGCACGGGCCCTGGCGGCAAAACCGGATGTAATCATTTGTGATGAAGTCACGTCCGCACTGGATCAGCTGGTGGCCAAGGGTATCTTGAAACTCCTGCAGGACCTCCAGAATCAGCTGCAGGTGTCCTATCTCTTTATCACCCACGACCTGGCGACCGTCAAGGCCATATCCGATGAGATTGTCGTCATGCTTCAGGGCAGGATCGTTGAGCAGGGGCGGAAGCGTGACATCCTTACGCCGCCCCATCACGAATATACGGAATTGCTGCTCTCTTCGGTCCCGGAGATGGATCCGGACTGGCTCGATCACCTCCTGAAAAAGCGGGAAGCGGAAGGAAAAGGATACCACGGTGTATCTGAAGGGAGACCATCATGAAATTCATGGTGTGTTACAATGGTTCGTCTGAGTCAGAAGAGGCCTTGAGGCTGGCCCTCCTCCACGCCACTGTTTGGGGCGCGGCACTGGAAGTGGTCATGACCATCACGCGGGACAGTCCTTTGAAGCATTCTTTCATCCAGGAAAAGGAAGACAAACTGGAACAGGACGTTGCAGAGGTTGTGAAAGGGACCGATATCCCTTACCAAACCCAGTTGATTGTCGGGTCATTATCTGCCGGCGAGGCACTGGTTCAGTTCGCAAAGGACGAACAAATAGACCAGGTCTTCTTGGGACTTGAAAAGAAGTCCAGGGTCGACAAGCTCGTCTTCGGTTCCACCGCACAATATGTTATCTTGCGTGCTCCATGCCCCGTTGTGACGGCGAAAAGAACAGGCGGGAAGAAGCGGTAAAAGAATCAGGTTCAGGCCGGTTGTTCGTTTTCAAGGCCGATGTCCAGGTGGTAGACGCCCTCCTCCAGCCTGGTTTTAATGGGGAGAGGACCCTTTTCAAAGACTTTCATCATGCGTTTGTTGGTGTGCAGCACCTGGGCTTTAAGCCCTTTCAGTCCCGATTCCCTCGCCGCCCGGATCATCATTTCATAGAGATAGCCCGCGATCCCCATGCCATGGTACTCCTCCTCTACAATGAATGCCAGGTCACCGTAATGGTTTCGCCTGTCTTTGACCAGTCTTGCCTCACCGATAATGGCCTCCCGGTCCGGCTTTCCCACGAGCGCTACGACGGATAGAACACGCCTGTAGCTGACGTTGACGTAGCGCTGGATTTCATCGTGCGGCATAATGGAGATCCTGTAGAAAAACCTGGCATAGATTGAATTGGCAGACAACCGGTAGAAAAATCTGCGCATGGCCTCTTCATCGGACGGCCTGATGGCCCGGAAGCGGACCTTCAACCGGCCCTTAAAGGTGTGTTCGTCCGCTATTTCCGCAGGATAGAACTGGGCGTTTTCGTACAAGAAAATCTGGTCCCCGAACAGGAAATGCTTTTCTTTTGCCTGGGCCATGAGTTTTTCCCTGTCATCGGGATGGGCAATATCAATCAGGGCTTGTGCTCGTTCCCTAATCGTCCGCCATTTCAGGTTGGCTATGCCGTATTCAGTGACGACCAGATCGATGGATTCCCGCATGTGAAACTGGTTGCGAAGGTCCCGGAGCATGACCACGATATTGGGATCGCCTCGCTGGTTCCTGCTGGGCAGGCCGAACAGGGTGCGCCCTCCACGGGAAATCTCGGCACCGGTGAACAGGTCCGCAGCCTCACCAGGACCCGAGGTAATATTCCCTTTCCCGACGGGAAAGGCCACTCTGCCCAAGAGATCCACCTTCCGGGCCTGAAAAACAGCGGAAAAATGGGGGTTGCGGCCGATCTGGGTCGGGTCGAGCACGTGCTCGATGCCCTGGAATTCAACCAGGGGGTTGTGATCCAGCCAGGCCATGAGGTCCGGTGTGCCCAGGGCATATGAGGCCACCGACTTGCCTCGGAAGGTGGTTTTCCGGTAGTTGGTGACAGCGCCGCTCTTTACCAGGTCCATCAGGGCATCTGTAAAGTAGGAGGAGTGAATCCCCATATTGTGTTTGTGGACCAGGTGGCGACCCAGGACCTCAAACAGGGGACCGATTGAGAAGCTGATGCAGTCCCCGTCCTCGATCACCTGAGCGATATTGGCCGCCACCCGATCCATGGTCTTGTTGAAGGGGGGCCGCTTGAAAAAGATGGGCGATTCCGTTGATCTGACGAGCAGATCAAAATCGGAAATGGAGACCAGGGTGTCGCCGAATGTGAAGGGAACTTCTGTGTTGATTTCCCCCACCACCAGCGATGCCTGCTCCATGGCCTCCCTGGCGATATCGACCGCGATCCCGAGGCTGCAGTAACCGGCTTCGTTAGGGGGTGTTATCTGTACGACGGCCACATCAATGGGTATGCCCCTGGATTTGATGATGCGGGGGATCTGTGAGATCCGGGCGGGGATCAGGTCGACGCTGCCCGCGACAATGGCGTCACTGGCGACCCAGCTGGAAAAAAAGGTCGTCAGATGAAAATGCTGCCAGTCAAGGTTTGTTAATGAAAGAAGATCCCCATGGCTGGTCAGCTGAATCAACTCCAGATCGATGGTGTTTGAAAGGCCGGAATCCGCAAGACACTTCATGAATGTTCGCGGTTCAGCCACCCCGCTGCCCAGAAAGATGGTCATGCCCGGCCTGATACTGGCCAGGACCTCTTCAGGGGAAACCAAGTGAGCTTCCCATTGTTTTTCAGGAGGTCTGTTCATTGTCTCAAAGCAACGCCCTTTTCATCCGCCTAATTCCTCTTGAATGAAGAATCTTATGAGTCATCACATCCGACGGCTTCGTAAAAGCCCCGAGATTAAGGCGCACGAATCTTTAGGAATGAGGCGTACATAATGGTACGCCACAATGACTAAAGATGAAGTGGAACGCAGAGATTGGCCTTTTTACGAAACCGTCTTACCTGAAATCCGAATACCCGTCCGCTCGCAGGTAGACATTCATCGCGTCTTCCAGGAGTTTAACGGCCTGCGTCGAGTTGGCTTCATCGCCGTATTGCACTTTCGCCCGGACAAAGATCTGTTCGACCAGCGCCCCGATTTCAAGAGGGACGCCATGCTCCCTGGCCAGTCCCATGGTCAGCCCCAGATCCTTGCAGGCCAGGGCCAGAGAAAAGCCCACGTCGTAACTGCCGTTGAATGCCAGAGGGATCTCTTTTTCGATGGTGTAGCTGTTGCCGCTGCTGGCCGTGATGCCCTCGAAAAGTGCCTTGAGATCAATCCCGGCCTGTTTTCCCAGCAGAAAGGCTTCTCCGGCCATGAGCAGGTGCCCGAGCGCCAGGAGGTTGGTAATTACCTTTACGATGCTTGCCGATCCCAGTGGGCCCATGAGGATGATCTTTCCGCCCATGATCTTGAGGATAGGCAGATTTGCGTCAAAAACATCCTTGTCGCCGCCCACAAGGATGGTGATGCCTCCTTCCTTGGCCAGGGTGAGGCCACCGGTCACCGGTGCCTCGAGAACCGAGCAGCCTTTGGCGGCAGCCATGGCGCCCAGACGCTTGACCTCCTCTGCATTGGTGGTCGACATGTCAATCCAGGTGGAGCCGTGGTGAATGCCGGACAGGGCCCCTTTCTCACCCTCCATCACCGCCCTTACTTGGGGCGGACCGGGAAGGGATGTGATGAGGAGATCCACAGATTCCGCTACACCTTGAGGGGTGTCGCCCCACTTGGCGCCTGCGGCAATAAGGGGTTCGCCCGCCTCCCGCCTGAGGTCATGCACGATCAGGGAATGGTCCGTCTTTGCCAGATGACCCGCCAGTACCGAGCCGATATTGCCTAGTCCGATAAAACCGATTTTCATTATGTTTTCTCCTTTACCAACACCATTTTGGAATTCCCGCCGTCGGAGCGTCGCGGGTAATTTCTTTCCGCCTTCAACGAAGTCGTGGCTCCGAAGAGCCAGGCAAACGGCATCTTCCAGAAGCTACGCTCCCTCCGTCGTCCATGACTCCTCGCTCAGGGATTTCAGCCCTTCCACTGTCCTGTTCCAGGGCCGAAATGACGCCGCTTCAGGAACATCCCGTTTACCTGGCTCTTAACACGTGTCATCCAATCCACCGGAGCCAAGGAGCCGGGCGTCGGCGTCCATCCCCTCCGGCGTGGTTAGAAAGGGTCTGAAAAAGAGTCTCAGGTTCGGCTCCACTTCGTTGCTCACAGGCTGCCGCTTTAGGCATAAGCCAGCTTCCTATCATAACCCATGTTTCGCTATCAACTTCTTTCTACGCTAAAACTGTTTAAACGGGGACAGCGCCGTGTTCAACGGTGAGGGCGACAATGT
>CAYUCJ010000015.1:0-20160 GCA_964443285.1 uncultured Desulfobacteraceae bacterium
TCGGCATCGATATAGCGCATGGCGTTTCTTTCCTTTCTATGGCATCAATGTTTGACCCGCAATTCGGCGGTGAATTGAACTCATGGCAGCCTGTTGTCCTGCAATGCGTCCGAACACGATGCATTCCGTAAGCGCACAGCCGCCAAGACGGCTTGCACCGTGAATGCCGCCGCATACCTCACCCGCGGCAAGAAGGTGAGGGATAGGTTGATTATTAACATCCAGGACTTGTGTTTTTGAATTAATTCCTACGCCTCCTGAAGTATAATGCACCTTGGGCCACAACCGTATCGCATAGAATGGGGGCTCGACTAATGGTTTCGCGCCCTTGCAAATCGGTTTTCCAAACGGGTCCTGTCCTCTTCCCATAACTGCATTATTATAGCGCTCTACCGTCTCCTCCAGTTGACTGTCCGGCATCGCAAATGACGCGGCAAGATCCGTCAATGTCGCGTACCCCTTCACATACCCCTGTTTGAGACAGTGTCGGAGGCTTTCACCATCTAATTCCGCGCCGGTCGCGTCCACTATCCCGACACACGCATGACCGGCCCTGAAAATAGCGTCACAGCGCTGTCTCCGATCCGACCATTCGTCGACAATGCGCAGGCCGGTGACGGGATCGACCAGGATGCCGGCAGGGTACACACCATATGAAGCGAATCGGCCTCCCCTGCCGTATCCCTTTTCATCTGCACACCCCCAGGGACCCAGTTGTATCCAGGAGAGATGAACCGGAGCGGCATTTAACGCTAAAGCAGAGATAAGGGCCTCGGCAGTTGCCCCTCGCTGGTTGGTTGAGTCGACAGATTCATTCAAGGCAGGGTTCTGAATCATGCGGAATCGAATGTCGTTCCCAAATCCTCCGGTTGCCAGAATGACGGATCGGTTGGCGCGAATATTCCTTACCGTCCCGCTCCCGGCGTCAGGGAATCTGTAGCCGGAACGGATCGCTACACCGCGCACGACGCCGTGGCTGCCTGTATGGAACCGCGTCAAAAGACAACCGGTTCGTATTTCAACACCGCTCTTTTCCAGTATTCCGCATTCCGCCTTTATTAAATCTGCTCCGGAGTGACCACGGGTTGTCAGGCAACGTGCCGCGGAGTGCCCGCCGAAGCGGTCCAGTCGATCCAGATACTTTACACCCAATGTGTTCCGTGTCCAGTCGATGGCTCCGGCCGCATTCTCTGCCACCACCTTCACCAGATCCGGATGATTCAGGCCCAATCCAGCCCTCATCATATCTTCATAAAAGAGTCCCGGCGAGTCTTCTATTCCCCTGCTCTTCTGCAAATAATTGTTCGGCGCGGCCAGACATCCATCACTGATCCGGGTGTTTCCGCCAGTCAATTTCATCTTTTCCAATACAATAACAGAGGCTCCCGCCCGGCTGGCTTCTATAGCCGCGGACAGTCCTGCGACACCGCTGCCTATTACGACCACATCCTTTTGTTCACCCCAATCGGGCATCTGGCGATCTCCATCCTGTTGAGACTATCGTGACACCTCAGTCGTCCCTCCTCGGCGCCCCCGCTCAAAGTCCGGGATCTTCGACTTGCTGGTGATCACGGTCTTTCCACGACCATATAGGCGCAATGCAGCTTCTCCAGAGCGTCCATACATGCTCGCCTTGCCGCGTTTCATGGTAGCAGAAAGGCGAGCAGCGTGTAAACAGCATAGTAGGAGGTTCGGCAGCGCAGGCTATGTATAAGGCTCATAGGCCTGGTCCGGAAATCTCAACAGATCGTGGTCTCAGGGATATGCTGAAGGAAGTTCCAACGATTGGATGAAGGAGTCAAAATTTATGGTTCCAGCGGCCTGGTCATGATCTCCCGCGAGACGTACATCCACGACCGGAATAGGCCTTTCACACCTCCTTTTGTGCATTTCATCACATTCCATTTGCATCGGTTGTTTTCCCAGCCTATTTTGAACAAAACAACATGTCTTCTTTCCCCGGTAAAGATACCGGCAGGCTACTGATGATTGCTCGTGACCAAAACCAACGAAGGCTAAATTCGGCAGGCGGCAGGATGATGAAAAGGCTGAAAAACGGATTTTTCATGGCGTCGGCATGGCCCAGTATGGGGATCTACTGGTTCCTGACACTGGGCCCCAAATGGGACCGGTGGCCGGCTGCTTTTCTTGCCCTCCTTTATGCAGCCGGGTATACCCTGATCGCCATCCGGGCCGGACGGGTGACCAAGCTGGACTACGGCGTGGTCCTCTTCTGGGGTGGCGGATTTGTGGTCGTCGGTTCTTTTCCGTCCCTGGCAGACCTCTATTTTCGAACTTATTTCACATCCTTTCTCTATCTTTCTCTCTTTCTCATGGCCTGGTTGCCCATTCTCTTTCACGGCGAACCCTTCACAGTGGCTTTCGCCAGACGCACCACCCCTGAAATGTTTTGGAACACGGATGCATTTCTCACCATCAACCGTATCATGACCGGGGTGTGGGGAGGCATCTTTGCGGTGTGCGGAGCAGTCGGTCTCTTTGCGTCGCCCTCAATTCAGATCATCCTGCCCATCATGCTGATGCTGGGTGTCGGTCTTCCCTTTAATCGCCGATTCCCGGACTATTACCTGAAAAAGCTAGGGCTTCCTTCTCTGGCGGAACAGAGAGGCCGGGCCAAGGTCGATCCGGAGCCTCGAATGACCGATCCTTCGGCTCTCCAATCAGCCAATGGTTCCCATGGAAGACATGGTGAAAGTGGAAAGACTCCCGCAAGATCCGGTGAATTTGAAAAGGATCCGTCTTTCGCGGGCCAAATCCTCAACCCTCAAAAACATAGAAAGGAGCCTTCCATGAAAGTACTTGCCCTTAATTCAAGCCCACGGGGTGACGACCAGAGCAAGACAGCCCTGATGCTCAACCCGCTCGTTGAAGGCATGCGTGAAGCCGGAGCCCAGGTGGAAATGGTGGAACTGAGAAAAAAGACCATCCGGAATTGCAGCGGATGTTTCACCTGCTGGACCAAGACCCCGGGTGTCTGCATCCACAAGGACGACATGACAAACGAATTGTTCCCCAAATGGCTCGAATCCGATCTCGTGGTCTATGCGTCACCCCTTTACCACTTCACCATCAATGCGGAAATGAAGACCTTCGTTGAAAGGACCTTGCCGGTACTGGAGCCCTTTTTCCTTAATAAAGACGGAAAGACACATCATCCCCTGCGTCATGCGCACCCAAAGGTATGCTTTCTATCGGTGGCCGGATTCCCTGAATACTCGGTTTTCGATCAACTCTCCTCATGGGTGAATTTCATTTATGCAAGCCGTAACGCTTCTCCAGGTCCTCTCGTGGCCGAAATCTACAGGCCCATGGCGGAAGCCCTGAACGCACCTTTCTTTCGGGAAAAGGCGACGAAAATCCTGGAAGCCGCCAGGCTCGCCGGACAGGAGATCGTGGCGTCCATGCGGGTCAATCCCGAAACCATGAGGAAGATCATACAACCTCTGACCGAAGATCCCGGGAGATTCCTGAAAATGGGAGACCTCATGTGGAAGACCTGCATCGCAGAGTCCATCACCCCAAAGGAATTCGGGGAAAGGGGTCTGATACCCCGCCCCGATTCCATTGAGACCTTCATGATGATCATGCCCATGGGATTCAACCCCGAGGCCTCCGGTGAAACCAGCGCAACGATACAGTTCAATTTCTCGGGCGAAGTGGAAGGGCCGTGCCACCTGGTCATCAAGGATGGTCGATGTGAACCATTTGAAGGGAGCGCTGATGCTCCGGACCTGACCATCAACACCCCTTTCGAGGTCTGGGTGGACATCATGACCGGCAAGGCCGACGGCCAGCAGATGTTCATGACGCAGAAGTACAAGGTCCTGGGGGATCTTTCTTTGCTGATGCGAATAGGAGAGCTTTTCGGAAAGAAATGATAACGACTCCATTTGATCCCAAATCCACCGTCTAATTTGCATCCTCTGTTCTGTGTCCAGGGGTTTGGGGAAATTCCTGATCACCAGCAAGGTGTCAGATGAAAGGCGCCGAGGAGCGACGACTGAGTCGTATGAACATTACGTCGCAAGGAGGAGCGACCGAAGGCAACGCAGCAGATGATATCTTGATGGTGGATCAGGGTTGATTTGGTCTTTCGTTTTGTCTCTCCTTGTTATAGAGTCGACCAGGCACATTCACCAGCAACCAGGGGACAGAACAGGGGTCTCCAATTGAAGAGGCGACGGGTTCACACGTGAAAGCGATCGAAGGGAAACACATCATCAGGACCGTCTCCTATACTCTTGTGTTCAACGCGGTGATTGCCCTCTTCCTGACGGTTATGAAATTCGGCGGAAACCTTTTTGAGAATTTCGTCGTTGCCCAGTGTATCGGTCTTTCCATCTGCTCCTGCGTTCTGTGTCTCCACCCACTCCTGAACCGCTCCGGCCCCCTGATGCAACTCATCCTCATTATCATCGCAATGGGCGTGGGTTCGATTGTCGGAGGCCTTTTCGGTGCACTTGCCCTGGGGATCCACCCATCCCTATTCTTTCGAGAATACGGCCTCTTCAAAATTATCATCCTGGGCACCCTCTTTGGATCGGTCATCAGCTATTTTTTCTACTCCCGTGAAAAGATCCGCGCGGGTGAAGCCCTCCTTCAGGAAGAACGGATCAAGAGGCTCCTGGTTGAAAAGAAGGCTGCCGAGACCGATTTGAGACTCCTCCAGGCCCAGGTCGAACCCCATTTCCTGTTCAATACCCTGTCCAATATTCTCAGCACTCTCCAAACAGATGGGCGAGCGGCCGAGGAGATGCTGCTGGATCTGACCCGTTACCTTCGCACATCACTTTCCAGATCCAGACAGGACAGAACGACCATTGGACAGGAAATGGACACCGTCCGGGCCTATCTCAACATTTTCAAGGTCCGGATGGGGGAAAGATTGCGCTTTAGAATAGATATTGCCGATGGTTTAGCGTCAACGCTGTTTCCACCCATGCTCGTTCAACCCCTGGTTGAAAATGCCATCAAACATGGATTGGAACCCAAGGTCGAAGGAGGTGATCTCATCATCCGTGCGGAAGAAAAAGGAGAGGTGCTTCGGGTGGAAGTCACGGACACCGGGGTTGGATTTCAGGGAGAAACAGGATCAGGCATAACCCTTTCCAACGTGAGGGAGCGTTTGCACACCTTGTACGGAAACAGCGCGCGACTGACCCTGGAGGAAAATCACCCTTCCGGGGTCAAGGCAGTGATCGAGGTAACTAAGTGAAAAATATCACGGCAATTATCGCGGAGGACGAGGCCCGACTCAGAGCCCATCTCAAATCGCAACTGTCAGAACTCTGGTCCGGGCTTGACATCTGCGGGGAGGCGGAAAACGGGCTTGAGGCAGTGGAATTGATCCGGAAATACCGACCTGACATCGCCTTCCTCGACATCAAAATGCCCGGACTGACGGGAATTGAGGTGGCCAAAAGGACCTCCGGTACCAGCCGGATCGTCTTTATTACCGCTTATGATCAATACGCCATCGAGGCCTTTGAAAACGAGGCCATTGATTACATCCTGAAGCCGGTAACCTCGGAGAGGCTCGAAAAGACCGTCACCAGGCTAAGAAGACAGATCTCCCACGCCTCGGAATTGCGGGCCGAGTTTACCAGTGCCATGGAGCGTGCCCTATCGGCCTTGAAAATGCACCCTTCAACCGACTACCTGCAATGGATCAAGGTGCAGCAAGGAGATGGGGTGAGATTGATCCCCGTGGACGAGGTCCACTATTTCAAGGCGGAGGACAAATACACCCTGGTTGTAACGGGAGATGGGGAATCCCTTATCAGAAAACCCATCAAGAGCCTGTCCGAAGAACTGGACCCGGATCTGTTCTGGCGCGTCCATCGCGGCACGATCGTCAATGTCAACCGTATCAGCAAAGTCCACCGGGGGTTTTCCGGCCGATTGAACATCAGACTCAAAGGCCATTCTCATGTCCTGACCGTCAGCAAGACATACGCCCACCTTTTCAGACAAATGTAGTGACGCGCCAAAAGGGAACTCCCTTTTGCGACACATTGCTTCAACCTTGATTTGCCTCTTGACATGAAAACGCTTGTTTGATACAAACGTTTGCAATACCCCTGGAGGCAGACATGACTGATGATCTTTTGACCGAAAATACCCGCGAGCGTCTCCTGGACGCGGCCGAAATCCTTTTTGCCAATAAGGGTTACCGGGCCGTCAGTATCCGGGAAATCATCCGGGCCGCCCACTGCAACTTGGCGGCCGTCAATTACCACTTCGGTCAGAAAAGGAATCTCTACCTGGAGGTCTTCCGCTCCCGGTGGATCCCCAGGGCCAGGCGGGTACAGGATGCCTTCAGGAAATCTCTTGAAAACAACCCCCCCCATTCGCTGGACGACATCGTTCGTGCCTTGACCGACGCCTTTATTCAAGGCCCCTTGTCGGAGGATGAACGCCAGCGACACCATCAACTCATGGCCCGGGAGCAGGCGCGTCCTTCCGAAGCCCTGGAATTGATCGTGAACGAGGTCATGCGACCCTTTTTTGTTGAAGTGGCGGGTCTCCTACACCCGTTCATGCCCGACGACATGGGGGACGACGCCCTTTACCTCTACCTGCTGAGCATGTTCTCCCAGATCCTCTATTTCAGCTTTGCCAGGGCCGCCGTCACCATTATGACCGGAGGCGATTATAACACTTCCTCCTTTAAGGCGCATATCTCCGACCACATCGTGACCTTTTGCCTGCACGGGTTCGGGGCCGTGGTGGAGGTCTCCAAATGAGTTCCAGAATTCCCATCGCCCGGCTCTTTCTGCTGGGACTCCTGCTCACGGCAGGATGCGTTAAAGTGGGACCTGACTTCAAGCCTCCCGATCTGGGAATCACACCACCCGCCACCTTTCAACACGACGAATCTTCCGGCAGCGGGGAAACCCTGGAAAGTAACTGGTGGCGTGCCTACGGGGATCCCGAACTCAACGCACTGGTCCTGGAGGCCCTGAAACGAAACTGGGACATCAGGAAAGCCGCAGCCAGGGTTTCGGAACTGCGTTCCCAGCTCATTCAGACCAGGGCCAATCGTTTTCCATCTGTCAATCTCCAGACCCAGGTCCAGCGCCAGCGACGAACAACCACCATTCCTGTGCCGGTCCTCAAGGGCGGGGCCTTTGAACTTCAGAACCGGCAGGAAAGAATGTCGACCGACGTGTTCAGCCTGTCCCTGCCGGCCTCTTATGAACTGGACCTCTGGGGTCGTCTGGCAAGGGCGGAACAAGGCGCCAGGGCCTCAATGCTCCAAGCCGTTGAAAACCAGCGGACCGTGGCCCAGACCATCGTGGCCGAGACGGTTTCCCTCTATCTCTCCACGGAAGCCACAGAACGGCGCATTCAAATCCTGAAGAAGAGCATTGATAATTATCATCAGAGCGTCAAACTGGTTGAATTCAGGTACAATCGCGGCCTGGCTTCCATTCTGGACCTGAGACAGGCCCGGAGGGCGCTTGCACAGGCCGAAGCCGCCCTACCGTCCCTCAACCAGGAACTGGGTACGGCCCAGCAGAAAATGGCCATACTCCTGGGCCGTTATCCCAGGACCCGCCCACCCCGGGAACACCCGAAGGACTATTTCAAAAACCTCGCACCGGTCCCCCCGGGGCTACCGTCCGGCCTGCTCCTTCGCCGACCGGACCTGAGAGCCGCCGAGGCGAAGCTTAAAGCACTGAACGCACAGGTGGGCGAGGCAAGGGCCAACCGTTTTCCTCACATCACCCTGACGGCCGGCTACGGGTATTCCAGTGATGCACTGAATCATATCCTGAGCCCTGAAAGCAAACTGTGGAGCATCGCCGCCGGCCTGGTGCAGCCGCTTTTTGACGCAGGGCGTTTGAAGGCCGTGGAAGAGGGTGCCCTCGCCCGTTACCGTCAAGGGGTGGCGGACTACGCCAGGACCGTCCTGACTGCGTTTTCCGAGGTGGAAAACGCGCTCCTGGTTCGCCAGGAACAGCTCGAACGCAGGAAACGGGTCCTGATG
Organism: uncultured Desulfobacteraceae bacterium; assembly: GCA_964443285.1. Lineage (GTDB taxonomy): Bacteria > Desulfobacterota > DSM-4660 > Desulfatiglandales > Desulfatiglandaceae > CAYUCJ01. Next base: position 8,015 of record CAYUCJ010000015.1, read on the forward strand.
CTCCTTGAGGAGGCCCGGGCGACCCAGAAAGTGGCGGAGGGAAGATACCGACGGGGGCTGACCGGGTATATCTCGGTCCTCGATGCACAGCAATCCAGGTTTCAGGCCGAGGAAACCCTGGTCCTGGTGGACCTTTCCCTGCTGACCAACCGTGTCAGCCTCTACCGCTCGCTGGGAGGCGGTTGGGAGAAAGGGCTCACAGGATAACGGGAGAGTCTGGATCGTGGATCAGGGTAGATCCTGTTGATTCTGTCAAGACAATCAATTGAGGTTATTTGAAATGGGAAAGGGAAAAAGACGATTTCTGCAGGTGATCATCACGCTGGCCCTGCTGACCCTCGGCGTGGTCGGCATGAACAGGATTACCGCCAGCAGACAGAAGCTGGTGCGCCAAAAACCCCCTGCTCATGTTCCGGCTGCGAGAGTCATTGAGATAAAGACAGGAGAGCACCGGATTGTTATTCAGGGCGAGGGGACCGTTCGCCCCTTGAGCGAGATCCGTCTCGTGCCCCAGGTGGGGGGCAAGGTGACTTACGTCTCCCCCAGCCTGGTCAATGGTGGGGCATTTGCCAAGGGAGATCTCCTGATCCGGATCAACCCGGTCGACTATGAGCTGGCGCTGACGCTGGCAGAGGCAAAAGTGAAGGACGGTGAGAGCCGTGTCCAGCTCGCAGAGGAAGAATCGGCCGCCTCTAAAGAGGAGTGGCGCTTCAACCATGCCCAAGGAAAGAGCCAAGTTCCGGACCCTCCCCCTCTGGTGGGCAAGGAACCGCAGCTTGCCGCGGCCAGGGCCATGCTGGCGGCCTACCGCGCGGAAGTCGAAAAGGCCCGCCTGAATCTGGAACGAACAGATCTGAATGCCCCCTTTGACGGACGTGTCTCCGAAGAAAACGTCGGAATCGGCCAGTTTGTATCTCCGGGCCAGGCCTTAGCCACAATCTACGCCGTGAAGGCAGCCGAAATTGTCGTCCCCATGGAAGACGGGAATGCCTTCTGGTTCGATATCCCCGGCTTCACTCCGGGTAAGGGACCGGGCGCGCGTGCAACGGTGAGCGCTCAGCTGGCGGGGCGAGAGGTCTCATGGCCCGGAAGGGTGGTCCGTACCGAGGGGAAACTTGATCAGAAGACCCGTTTGCTCCCCGTCGTGATCAGGGTGGAGAACCCCTATTCAAAGAAACCACCCCTGGCCATCGGACTCTTTGTCACCGTCCTGATCCAGGGGCGCACCCTGTCCGGATCCGTTCTTCTCCCGAGGTCCGCTATCCACCAGGAAAACTCCGTCTGGATCGTTGACGGGGACAGCCGCCTGCGATTCCGCAAGGTGAAAATCGCCCGATTTCAGGGGGACACGGTTCTGGTGAGCAAGGGTTTGCAGGACGGGGACCGGTTGGTGATCAGCCCCATTGAAACCGTTACCGATGGGATGACCGTACGTCCGCTCAATGAAAAGGAGCCTGACCTCGCATGAAGTCCATCGTCAACTGGTTCACGAACAACCACGTCGCCGCCAACCTGCTCATGATGCTTCTCATGTTTGGGGGCGCAGTGACCGCGATCTCGATGAAGCTGGAGGTCTTTCCTGAAACCTCGCCCGACAGGATCGCCATCACCGTGGAATATCCCGGTGCTTCCCCCGATGAGGTGGAGGAATCCATCATCAGGAGGGTTGAAGAAAAGGTGGCCGGCCTTGCAGGAATCAAGCGGATCGACTCAACAGCCAGAGAAGGTTACGCTACGACAACGATTGAGGTGTTGGAAGGTTGGGATCTGAAAAAACTCCTGGATGAGGTGAAATCCGAAGTGGATCGGATCACCACCTTTCCCGATGAAGCGGAACAACCCGTTGTCAGGGAAATAACCAGGACCACCGAAGTGATCAGTGTGGCCGTATACGGGGATGTACCCGAGCAGACCATCAAGCGCATCACAGAGAACATCAAGGATAACATCACCAACCTGCCCGATATCACCTACGCCGAGCTTTTCGGTGTGCGCACCAATGAAATCCATATCGAGATCCCTGAAGAGACCCTGCGCCGCTACAACCTCACCCTGGGCAGGGTGGCTGAACTGGTCCGGAAAGCCAGCCTGGACTTGCCTGCAGGGACCATTAAGGCCGCCGGGGGTGAGATCCTCGTCCGTACCAAGGGCAGGCGCTATCATGCGACCGGGTACGGAGACATAGCCATCATCACCAGGCCGGACGGAAGCAAGGTGACGCTCGGTGAAATAGCCGCCCTAAGCGACGGCTTTGAGGATGTGGATATCATTACACGATTTCAAGGCAAACCTGCCGCGGTCATCCAGGTATTCAGGGTGGGGGAACAGAACGCCCTATCGGTGGCCGCTGCGGTGAAACGCTATATTGAAGAAATCCGACCCTCGCTCCCTGCGGGCGTTGGCATCGCCTTTTACCAAGACATGTCCAAGATCCTGAAGAGCAGGATCAGGCTGCTGCTCACGAATATGGTCTGGGGCCTCCTACTCGTGAGTGTCCTCCTCGGCATCTTCCTGGATATCCGGCTCGCCTTCTGGGTGACCCTCGGCATACCCGTCTCTTTTCTGGCCGCCCTCTGGGCCCTGCCCCATTTCGATGTATCCATCAACATGGTCTCCCTCTTCGCTTTCATTATGGTCCTTGGTATCGTGGTGGATGATGCCATCGTTATTGGCGAAAATATCTTTCAAAAGCGAGAATCGGGGATGGATCCCAATAACGCGGCCATCCTGGGGTGTGTGGAAGTGGGGAGGCCGGTTATTTTTTCAGTTCTCACCACCGTTGTGGCCTTCTGGCCGCTCCTCCTGGGCACCGGGACCATGGGGAAGATCATGCGGAATCTCCCCATCGTGGTGATCCTGGTCCTCCTGGGCTCACTGACCGAGTCCCTCCTGATTCTTCCCTCTCACCTTTCCCGGAGCAAGGGAGGCAGGAACGGCGAAAAACCCATGTCCAAGTGGCTCCGGCGCTTCGTGAAAGGACCTTACAGGAGGTTCCTCGAGTTCTGTCTAAGATGGCGTTATGCCACTGTGGCAGCGGGCATCGCACTGCTGTTCCTGGCCGTTGGGGTCTGGAGTGGGGGATGGCTCAAGTTCACCTTCTTCCCACGCGTGGAGAGCGATGTCCTCACCTGCTCGCTCGCCTTGCCGGTGGGTACGACCCTCGATCGCACGGTGCGAACGGTTTCCCGGATCGAGCAGGCGGCCAAGGATGCCATGAAAGCCGTGGACGGAAGGCGGCCGGATGGGGCGCCTCCCCTATTCGACTACAGCATCTCCCTGGTGGGGATGCAGTTGGGAGGTCACGGCCCCGGCGGCGGGAGGACACAGATCGGGAGCCACCTGGCCCAGGTCTTCGTCCAGCTTCTGGAGGGAGAAAAAAGGGACGTGAGCGCTATCAAGCTGGCCCACGCCTGGCGAAAAACGGTGGGAAGCATCCCGGATGCCGAGTCCATTTCCTTCCAGAGCGAACTCTTCAGCGCCGGAAACCCGGTGGAAGTTGACCTTTCGTCCAATGATAACGCAAAACTCATTGCAGCGGCAAATGAACTCAAGGACCAATTGAAGCAATATCCGGGGGTGTTTGACATCAATGACAGCTGGGTCCCGGGGAAGCCGGAGATGCAGCTCAAACTCAAACCCGGTGCCCGGAGCCTGGGCCTCACCCTGAGCGACCTGGCCAGGCAGGTCCGAAGCGCCTTTTACGGGGCCGAAGCCTTGCGGTTGCAGCGCGATCAGGATGAAGTGAAGGTCATGGTCCGATACCCCGAATCAGAGCGGCGGGTCATAGGATCTATTGAAGACATGCGTATCCACACCCCGGAGGGGTCGGAAATTCCCTTCGGGGAAGTGGCCCAGGTACACATGACCCGGGGTTACGCCTCCATCCAGAGGGCCCAACGCCGTCGGGTCATCAAGATCACCGCCGATGTGGATGAAACCATAACCAATGCCAATGAGATCCGCACGGATATGGAGAAAAACGGTCTCAAAAGGCTCCAGGCGGAATACCCGGGACTTCGGTATACCATTGAGGGGGCGGGAAAGAACCAGAAGGAATCCTTGGCCGATGTCCTGGATGGGTTCCTCATCGCCCTTTTCTGTATCTACACCCTTCTGGCCATTCCCTTCAAGTCTTTTACCCAGCCATTTATCGTGATGCTGGCCATCCCATTCGGCCTGGTGGGTGCCGTGGCAGGCCATCTCATCATGGGATTCAACCTCAGTTTTATCAGCCTGTTCGGCATGGTGGGATTGGCGGGGGTCGTGGTCAATGATTCCCTTGTGCTCATACACGCCACAAACCGGTTGCGGACCGAAGGGGCCAATCCACACGATGCCATAGTGGATGCGGGGCAACTCCGTTTCAGGGCCATCATCCTCACGTCCCTTACAACCTTTGCCGGGCTCACCCCCATGCTCCTGGAAAAGAGTATCCAGGCGCAGTTTCTCATCCCCATGGCCATCAGTCTGGGGTTCGGCATCCTCTTCGCCACAGGCGTCACCCTGCTCCTGATCCCCTGCGGATACCTCATCCTGGAGGATGTCCACAATGTTTTCGGTAAGTTAAAGCCGAAAAGCGAGGTAAAGACAGGGTAACCAGTCGATTTTGTTGGAAGAGCAAAAACACGGGTCCGGTGGGCCAAAGGACCAGGAAGGAACCAGCAAGGCAATTCCTTTCCTTTGGACCCTCGAATCCTCGACTCCTTGAATCGTTTATCGAAATTCAAATAGGAGTCTCCGCCTGAAGGTGAGGTTTTTTCACCCCTTGAACCCAGAACCCGGAACGTTTTCATCAAAGGATCTGGCTCAAGAACAGCTTGGTCCTGTCGTGGGTGGGATTCTTGAAGAAGTGCTCGGCGGTGCCTTCTTCCACGATCTGGCCGCCGTCCATAAAAATGACCCGGTCCGAGACCTCCCGGGCGAATCCCATTTCATGGGTCACCGCAAGCATGGTCATTCCCTCCCGGGCCAGGGTCTTCATGACCTCCAGGACCTCGCCGATCATCTCGGGGTCCAGGGCCGAAGTGGCCTCGTCAAACATCATGATCTTGGGTTGCATGGCCAGGGCGCGCGCGATAGCCACCCGCTGCTGCTGCCCGCCTGAAAGCTGGGCGGGATAGACACTTTCCTTTTCCGCGATTCCCACCTTTTCGAGCAGGTCCCTGGCGATCTTGAGCGCCTTTCCTTTGTCCCTTTTGCGCACGATCAGCTGGGCCAGGGTGATGTTTTCAAGGACCGTCTTGTGGGGGAAGAGGTTGAAATGCTGAAACACCATGCCCAGCTCTTCCCTGACCTTGTTGATATTCGCCTTTTTGGCCAGGATGTCTTCGCCATCGATGATGATTTCGCCGCTGTCCACCTCTTCCAACCGATTCAGGCACCTCAGAAAAGTGCTCTTCCCGGACCCGCTGGGGCCGATAATGACCACCACCTCCCCTTTCTGGACGTTGGTGGAGAAATCGACCAGTGCCTTCACTTCCCTGCGATTCGGGGTCTTGAAGGTCTTGTAAAGGTTCTTTACCTTAATCACTGACGGCAAGCCTCCTTTCGATGTATTGGGTGGCCGCGGAGAGGGTGGACGTCATCACCAGATAAAGAGCGGCCACGGTAAAATAGATCTCAAAGGCACTGTAGGTCCTGGCGACGGCCTGCTGGCCCTGGAACATGAGATCGGCCAGGGCAATGACCGAAACCAGAGACGAATCCTTGATCAGGGAAATGAACTGTCCCGCCAGTGGGGGGATGATGCGTTTGAAGGCCTGGGGGAGGATCACGTGGCGCATGGACTTCGCATAGGACATGCCCAGGGATCGCGCAGCCTCCGCCTGACCTTTGTGAATGGACTGGATGCCTGCTCGAACGATTTCGCCCACGTAGGCCCCTTCAAAGATGGCCAGGGCCGCGGTTCCCGCAGCGAAAGCCGAGAGCCTCAGCATGGATCCGGCAAAAAAGTAAATGATGTAGATCTGTACCAGGAGCGGGGTATTCCGGATGATCTCCACAAAAGTGAAGGCAATGCCCCGGGTGATGGGTTCACTTGAAAGCCTGCAGATACCCAGGACGGTCCCGAGAACGATGGCGAAGACGATGGCCACAGCTGAGATCTTCAGGGTCAGCACGAAACCGATCATCAGGACCCCCAGGTGGAAGCTTGGCGTTGTTTCAGCCGCGGATTTCGTTCCGTGGTAAAACAACATCTGCGGGACCTGTTCCCAGTGCCAGATGTAGGTAATGCCCCTTGCCACAAAAAAGTAGTAGACCCACCCGATGATCACGGCGAGGACGGCCAGGGTGATTATGGATCGTTTTCCGAAGACCAAAATGAACCTCCTGTGATGGAAGAAGGGGGGCGAAAAACGCCCCCCTGTATCATTACTGTTTCTTCGCCATTTCGTTTACATATTCCACAAACCATTTATGTTTCATCTTCTCCCAGCGTCCGTCGCCGCGGACCTGGCGCAGGAAGTTGTTGAGGAAGTTCAGGAAATCCGGATCGCCTTTCCGGATAGCCCAGGCAAGGGGTTCATAGGTCAGGGGTTTGAAGAGCCCCATTGTGGTCTTCCTGTACTTGGCCGCGAATACGCGGACCTGGGGTTCATCATACACGAAGGCATCGGCCAAGCCGTTCGCCACCTGGACGGCGCCGTCCGTCTCAGCCTTAAAAAAACGATGTGTCGCCTTGGGCATCATCTCTTCAACGGTGAACTGCCCGGTCACACCCAGCTTGGAGGTGACGATCTTGCCCTTCTTGTTGAGATCCCTGTAGCTTTTAATCTTGCCTTTGTCTTTCTTGTTGATGAGAATGCATTGACCGATATAGTAATAGGGATCGCAGAAATTGACCTTGAGATTTCGGCTTTGGAGTGCGGTCATGCCCGACATGATGATGTCGAACTTGTGGGTCATCAGAGAGGGAATGATGCCTTCCCAGGCGGTGTTGACCAGCTTGACTTTCTTTTCGCCGCCTTTTCCGAAAATGGCCTTGCCCATCTCATAGGCCATGTCCACGTCAAAACCGATAAGGTTCCCCTTTTCATCCTGCATTTCAAAGGGCTGATAGCCTGCTTCCAGTCCAACGAGGAGTTCCCCTCTTTTCTGGATTTCCTCAAGGGCGGATGTTTTGGCTATGTCTTCTGCAGTGAATGCCAATGCAGTGCCCAAGGAAAGGGTCACTGCAAACACCAGGGTCATGAGCAACAGAACTATTTTTTTCACGGTTAGCTATCCTCCTTTTCCTGTTGTGATATCAATTAAAGCCATTCGGGCATACCTTTGCCCCATCAGACGAACGCTTGTTGCGTCACCTCCTTTCCCTCACTTTTTCAGTATTAGGTACCTATGAGTGTCTCCACGCTATTCTCAGCTCTTTTTACTAGCAAAAAGGTCACATGTAAATATATAAAGTAGACAAGATCAAGAGGTTTCGTCAGGAATCCTTTTCGAGCATGCGGGCGACGATCTCCTTCAGGCATTTTGCCGCAGCCAAGTCGGGTCCACGCATGAATGACGAACATTCGTCAAACGGAAACCCCATGACAACAGCCATTCCCGGTTGCAGTTGTCTCCCTGGCCCCAAAGGCTTTTCCTCTCCGACGGTGGTTGCGAACTCTAGTCAAAGGATGGTTGTTGAATGATCTAGACTATAAAACAACGCTCCTGTACTTTCAAGGCAAAATAAATCCTTCAGTCCAAGTGTTTGCGGTTCCTTGTATCCCGCAAAGCGGGAAGATGATGTCTTGACGGTGAATCAGGGGATGATTGACTTCCCTCATGTTTTGGTCCATGTTTTCTTGAGACAAGGCATTTTGCCCCAACTTACCGAGATTGAAGCGAGGAGATGATGAAGATTAAGATCATTGCCGTGGGAGGCACCATCGACAAGGTCTATTTTGACCGGAAAAGCGAATACCAGGTCGGGAAACCCGAGATCACGGATATCCTGAAAGAGGGGAATATCGGATTCGAATACTCATGCGAATCCATATTGCGTAAGGACAGCCTTGAACTCACGGAAGGGGACCGTCAACTGATCTTTGAAAAGGTTCTGTCCGATGAAAATCAGCGCATCCTGGTGACGCACGGCACCGACACCATGGTGAAGACAGCCAGGAAACTCCAGAGCATCCCCCGCAAGGTGATCGTGCTCACCGGGGCCATGTCTCCGGCCAGGTTCAAGTCAAGTGACGCTCCCTTCAACATCGGGTTCGCCGTGGCGGCGTTGCAGTTGCTGTCCTTCGGCGTCTATATCGCCATGAACGGACGGGTATTTGATCCCGATAATGTTGTGAAAAGCAGGGCAAAGAACCGGTTCGAAGAGATCTGATCAAGAAGGAATCGTAAAAAGACCATCCCACAGGTTCCAGAAGGTGGGGAAGGATTTTTTCACGCAGTCGTCCCCCGCGATAATCATCCCGGGGACCCTGAGACCGATCACAGCCATACTCATAGCCAGGCGATGGTCGTCTTGGGAATCCAGAAGGGTCCCCTTGAGGGGGCGGCCTCCCTCGATGACAAGGCCATCCTCCATTTCCTCCACGTGGGCCCCCAGACGGCTCCATTCAAGACAGACAGCCCTGAGGCGGTCGCTTTCCTTGAGCCTGAGATGGGCCACATTCCGGATGACCGTCCTGCCCTTTGCAAACAGGGCCACCGCGGCCAGGGTGGGCACCATGTCGGGCATGTGGCGCATATCGACCTCCACCCCTTTGAGCGGTCGTCCCCTGACCGTCACCCCACCGGATTCTCGGCTGACCCCACAGCCCATCTTCTCCAGGATATCCAGGAAACCCATGTCCCCCTGAGAGTTGGAAAAGGAATCCACGTTTTCAACGGCGACACTCCCGCCGGACACAGCGGCTGCGGCCCAGAAATAGGAAGCACCGGACACATCCGGTTCCACGACAAAGGTTGTGGGCCGATAGCCCACCTTCGACTTGACGGAAAAGTGTTCATATCCTTTTCTGGTGACCTCTGCGCCAAAGGCCGCCATGACCTGAAGGGTCATGTCCACATAGGGGCTTGACGAGATAAACCCCTCCACAAAGATTTCCGTGTCCTCTTTTGCATAAGGGGCCGCAATCAATAGGGAAGAGATGTACTGGCTGCTTTCCCTTCCCGATATCCTCACAGATCCGCCCCTGATTCCCCGGGCCCTCACCAGGACCGGAGGGTATCCGTCATCCCGGACGAATGAAAGATCGGCCCCCAGCCCGTTGAGGGCCTTCACCAGTTCGCCCACAGGCCTTTCCCGCATGCGGGGAGATCCGTCCAGGATAACCTCTCCTCTGTCCAGACTCGCCACCGAGAGGAGGAGCCGCATGCTGGTCCCGGAATTTCCCAGAAAGAGGCGCCTTCTTGTCCTTGACCTTTTCAGCCTGCCCCCGGTACCTTTCACCAGCAGGTCGTCGCCGTCTCGCCTCGTGGCAGCCCCGAGGATCTCCAATGCTCCCCGGGTGTAGTCTGTGTCTTCGCAGAAAAGCACATCCCGAAGGCGGCTTTTTCCCCCCGCAAGCGCGGCGCAGATCAGTCCACGATGGGTCATGCTCTTGGAGCCGGGAATCCGGACAGTCGCCATGATGTCGGAACGGGTCCTGAATTCTTTCATTTTCCCTCCGCCGGTGATGCCTGATGGAGTGCCTGTCTGACCACATCCTCCATCACCTCAACCGGTGCCTTCAGGCCGGTCCACAAACGGAACTGCTCCGCCCCCTGGAAAATGAACATCCTGATGCCCGGGACAGTGACCGCACCCTTGGCCTTTGCCATTCTGAGCAGTGGCGTTTCAAGGGGGTTGTAAACAATATCCATCACCACTTCAGCTGTTATTTTCTCCAGGTCGAGGGGAACTTCGTTCTCATCGGGATACATGCCAACGGGCGTCGCATTGATCAGGATATCCGTCTCGAATTCCCCGACGTCCGCCAGGGGCACGAAGACTGCATCGAGGTCCCTTGCGAGGCCTTCACCCGGCCTGATGGAACGGTTGACGATGGTCAACCTGCTGCCATTTTCAGAGAGGATATGCCCTATGGCCCGCGCTGCACCTCCGGCTCCCAGGATCACGACGCGTTTACCCTGTGGCTCCGTCACTTCCCGAAGGGCCTTCAACCCCCCCGCAGCATCGGTGTTGTATCCCACGAGCCCTTCTTCCTCCCGGGCCACGGTATTGACCGCGCCGATCTTCCGGGCCATTGGGTCCATACGGTCCAGGAAAGGGATAACGAGCGATTTGAAGGGGATGGTGATGCTGAGGCCCTTGATACCCATGGCCCTGCCGCCCCGGATGGTCGCCTCCAGGTTCGTGGATTCAAAGGCCAGATACACTGCTTTCAGGCCCAGTTCCCTGAAAGCCGCATTGTGCATCACAGGGCTCAGACTGTGGGACAGGGGGAATCCCACCACGCCGTAAATGGATGTGTGTTCGTCGATCTTCACGCCTCCACTTCCTTCAGCATCTTCCTCATGTTCCGGGCCGGGATCTGGCCTATGGCGGTTTCCTCTCCCTCTCCCGACGAGGCGAAGCTGAGGTACGCGCCCATGAGTGGGGACGCGATGCGGCTGATGCTCCCCTCGCACCCCATGCAAAAGGCTATGATGTCTATGCCCAGCTCCCTCGCCCTCGGGATGAGGCCCAAAACCCTCGAGTTGTCTTCAGGGTTCCGGGCAAGGGTTACGATCTTGATCACGTCGGCGCCGGTTGCGGCCATCTTGCCAAAAAGTCTTTCAAGGGCTTTCCGGGAAGGGGTGGCGCTGAGGATGTGCCGGGACAGGATCACCTTGCTCTCTTTTTTGTTTCTCAGAAGGGACTCGCGGAAAGCCAGAGGCATGCTGAACTCCACATCCACAAAGGCCGCACCTGCATCCACAGCCTGTTCGAGGACCCTGCACCTTGTGGTGTAGTGCGTCCGACCCCTCCCGCCTTCTTTTCTGGATCGGTAGGTGGCGATGACCGGTTTCGGAGCAAGCCGGATGATTTGCTGCAGGTCAAAAGACGCCATCAGGTCCAGCCTGATCTCGAAAACTTCGGCCAGATCAGCTGCCCGGGTCATTTTTTCAACGACTCCTGCGGTATCATCCGCCGCAATGGATATGGCGATTTTCATACTTCTACAATGTGCTCCCTGATCCTGTGTCCGAAATGGCGTGCCCCTTCCTCACCATGGCCCAGGATCTCGTCTCCGGGCCTGAGTTTCAGTACGGACACGGACTCACCTTTCGCATCCATCAAACGGATAGTCTCGGCGTTCTGGAGGATAAGAGCTGCACTCCCGCCGGGTCCGATAGCCTGCACCATCAGCAGGGGACGTCTTTCGACCTTTGCCCTCCCCACCACCCTGTCGACGGTCTCGCCCTTGAAGTTGACGCCCAGGACCTCGTCCCCCGAGCGAAGCTCTGAAAGGTACCTGGTCTTTTCTCCAGGCGTCATTACGTATGCGTGCACCGCCCCTGCATTGACCCTGAACGGCCTGGGAGAGACGTAAGGATTTTCCAGGGCCTCGGCCTGGACCAGAAACAGGGCCCGGCTGCTGTTCCCCACCAGTATTCCCTCCCCCGGCCCCATGAGCGAACAGGTGTCCACGCATACGCGATCGCCCATGCCCACGGGACGTATCGCCTCGACCACAAAGGGGGTAAGTTCCAGGGAACGGCCCGTGGAATGCATCGCTTTGATCATCTCTCTCACCTCCGCCGGGTCCGGGTTCGAGACCAGGAGACCGTCCACCCCCTTCTCAAGGATCCCCGCGGCCACGCTCGCCTGTTCCAGAGTGTTCACCTCCACGAAAATATTTCCCGTCCTGGCCACCAGGTTTTCGAGGGGTATGATCTCCCAATCCGTGGTTGTTACCACTACCCGCTTATCCCTGGCAAGGCCTACGATCTTTTCTTCGTCTTCGGAGGAACGGATTTCCGCAAAAACCACGTCCCTTCCCGGTTCCAGATCGCCCTTTTCCGCAATGGTCCTGATCATCCCCAGGACCTTGACATCGGGGACCCTCTCGTCCGGGACCATGACCGCAGAAGCGCCCGCTTCCAGTGCCGCTGTCACGAGTTCCTTGTTCCACGGTTCCACCTTTACCCAGATTTCTCCCATTTCAAATCATCCTTTCCTCTGTTTACCAAAGCAGGTTTGCCCGTTGAGCCCGTTC
>CAYUCJ010000016.1:0-15566 GCA_964443285.1 uncultured Desulfobacteraceae bacterium
TCGGCCGTCAAGTCCATGACGCACGTGAGTGATGTCTTTGAACCGGACCCGGGGGTACAGGGGATGTATGAGGACCTCTACAGGGATGTCTACCGGAAGATGTACAAGAAACTGAAGCCCCTGTACGAACGTATCCGCGAAATCACAGGATACCCCAAGTAAAGATGGCTTCGTAAAAAGCCATCATCGTGCCCATGGACGGGCACGCAAATCAATGGGTTGCCCTGTAACCCATTGATTTGTAAGGAAAGCGAAAATCACACTTTTTGATTTCCGTTAGTGAAAAGTCCACGGACGGACTTTTTACGATTCCATCAAATAAAGGATGGCGAAAGAAACAGCATGAAACTGAAGAGGAGATATCTATTCCTGCCCCTGTTGTTTTTGGCTATCGGCTACATGTTCTTTTCCGTTTACAACGACGTCGCGGATAGAGCCAGAGCCGAATTCAACGCCCAGCAGATGCTGCTGGCAAAACAGGCCGCCAAAGGCATTCAGAGCCTTTTTGATCATTACCATCTTGAACTCACCTATCTTTCAAACCTTGACTCCTTCATGCCTTTCAGCGATGAGACATGGGTGCTCATGCAGTCGTTTTTCCATAGACGTTCCCATGAGATCCTCGCGGTGAGTGCCGTGGATGCAAAAGGAAGGATCGTCTACACCCTTCCTTATAACAAGAAGGCCATTGGCGCCGACATATCCTATCAGAAGCATGTCAAAACCATCATGAGCACACATAGGCCGGTCGTGAGCGATGTCTTTATGGCGGTCCAGGGTTACCTGACCGTAGCCTATCACGTCCCTATCTTGAGGAACGGTATCTACCAGGGCAGTTTGGGCATTTTGATCCCTTTTCGCAACATTGCCCGGAAATACCTTGAAGACATCAGGATCGGCAAGGAGGGATATGCCTGGGTGATCAGTGAAAAGGGCGTCGAACTGTTCTGCCCGGTCCCCGGCCACACGGCCAAAACCGTTTTTGAGACATCCGGAAAATTCCCTTCCGTCATCGCGATGGCCAAAGAAATGATGAAAGGCAGGCAGGGCAGCACCACCTATGTGTTTGATAAGGTCAGGGGAACCGCGATGGAACCTGTAACGAAACTGGCCGTCTATTACCCGATCCAGCTGGGCAATACCTTCTGGTCCATTGTAGTTGCCACCCCTGAAAATGATGTGCTGGCAACGCTTTATGGATTCAGGAACAAACTGATGGGAATTGCCGGCCTGTTTCTGGTGGTGGGCCTGATCTTCGGATACTATATTATTCGGGCGTCGTCTGTCCTGAAGGAGGAAAAGAAACGAAGACAGGCGGAAAATGCCCTGAAGGAACGCCAGGAACTCCTGGGAATGCTCGTAAAGCATACGCCTGCTGCCGTGGCCATGTGCGACAGGGAGATGCGGTATCTGGTCCACAGCGACCGATGGATCGAGGACTTTGGCTTAAGTCAAAAGAATCTCCTTGGACTTTGTCACTACGACGTTTTCCCGGATCTTCCGGACACCTGGAAGGAAGAGGACCGGAAATGTCTTTCGGGTGAGACCATCACCCACCTGGAGGAGATTTTCAAGAGGGCTGATGGAAGAAGCGACTGGGTCAGGAGAGAACTGTACCCGTGGCGTGACAGCACCGGTGAGGTCGGCGGGCTGATCATTTTTGCCGAGGTGATCACGGAACGTATCAAGGCCCGGCAGCTCCTGCGCGATTCAGAGGAACGCTACCGGAGCGTATTTGAACACACGGGAACGGCAACCGTAATCCTGGATGAAGACAAGACCATCTCCATGGCAAACAGGGGTTTCGAGAAATTGAGCGGATATCCCAAGAAAGAGGTCCAGGGAAAGATGAACTGGACGTCTTTCGTGGTCAACGAAGACCTGAAGAAGATGAAGGATTACCACGACACGAGACGAAAGGAAGATGGAAACGCTCCCAGTGAATACGAATTTCGTTTCGTCGACAGGCAGGGAAAGGTCAAGCACGTCTTCAACCGGGTGGCGGGAATACCCGGGACAAAGAAGAGCGTTGCATCGCTCCTTGACATCACGCCGCTGAGAGATGCCCACCAGGCCCTCCTTAAGTCCGAGGAAAAATACCGGCTTGTGGTGGACAATGCCAATGATGCGATTTTTGTGGCCCAAAACGGACGGCTCAAATTCGTCAACCCCAGAACCAAAGAGATGGTCGGTTACAGCGCCGAGGAACTTAGAAAGGTATCTTTTGTCGAACTCATCCATCCGGACGACCGGGAAATGGTTTTCGAAAGGTACGAGGGGAGGCTGCGGGGGGAAGCGTTTGAAAATATTTACGGGTTCAGAATTGTTCGCAAAGACGGCGATATCCTCTGGGTGCAACTGAATACTGTGCTTATTGACTGGGAGGGGGCGCCTGCCACGATCAATTTTCTGCGGGACGTAACGCCTCAGAAGAAGCTCGAGGAACAGCTCCAGCACGCACAGAAAATGGAAGCGGTGGGTACCCTGGCCGGAGGCATTGCCCACGACTTTAACAACCTGCTCATGGGCATACAGGGGAATGCCTCCCTGGGGCTTCTGGAGATGGATGGCGGGAGCCCGCTCGTCACCAATTTGAAGAATATAGAGGAATACGTGAGAAAGGGGGCCGATCTCACCAAACAACTCCTGGGCTTTGCATTGGGCGGGAAGTACGAGGTCAGAACCATCGATCTCAACGAGGTCTTGGAGAAGCAGAACCAACTGTTCGGTCGCACAAAGAAAGAAATCGCCATTCACGGGAAATACGGAGAAGGGTTGTGGGGCGTGGAAGCGGACCGGGGGCAGATCGAGCAGATTCTGCTCAACCTGTACGTAAACGCGTGGCAGGCCATGCCCGGAGGCGGGCAGCTCTATCTGGAAACGCGAAACGTAACACTTGATAAACGTTCGGTATCCCCCCATCAGCTGAAGCCGGGGAAATACGTGAAGGTCTCCGTTACTGATACGGGGATTGGCATGGATAAGGAGACCAGAGAAAGGATATTTGAGCCATTTTTCACCACCAAAGGAGTGGGTAAGGGCACGGGATTAGGTCTTGCCAGTGTCTATGGAATCGTCAAAAACCACGCTGGGTTTATCCATTGCTACAGTGAGGTGGGGAAGGGCACGACCTTCAACATCTACCTTCCGGCCTCTGAAAAAGCGGTCACCAAAAAGATACCGCAGGAGGGTAGACTCATCGGAGGTAATGAAACGGTACTACTGGTGGATGATGAGGAGATGGTCCTCGAGGTGGGTTCCTCGATGCTCGAAAGACTCGGATACACGGTCCTGGTTGCACCGGGGGGCAAAGAAACTCTGGCGATCTATGAACAGAAAGGATCCCACATCGATCTTGTGGTCCTGGATATGATTATGCCGGACTTGGGCGGCGGAGCGGTCTACAACAAGATCAAGAAGTTGAACCCGGAAGTGAAGGTGCTTCTCTCGAGCGGCTACAGCATTAACGGGCAGGCCAGGGAGATCCTGGAACGGGGATGCAACGGGTTTATTCAGAAGCCATTCACTCTCAACGACCTCTCCCGGAAGGTCAGAACGATCCTGGACCGCGAGGGCCGGGATCAGGCAACCCTGTAAGTCTTGCTAAAGTTCAAATTCAGCGTCGTAGAATACTTTTCCAGGCGCCGGTCCAACGAAGGCTCCCGTATCTTCGAGAAAATCAAAATAGCTTCCAAGATCCGGATCCTTGTCTATTCGGCCCTTATTCATGTAGGATATGTCTTTCCCGGTCAAGAGGAGATCATGCTCGAAATCAAGCATTTCATTTGTTTCTTTTTGTGATTTCATAAAATCTCTCCAGCTGACCATACCTTTCAAAATATCCTTTTACCATTTCAACATCCGTTCCCGAAAGCCCCAGCAGGTATTCGATGTCAGCCATATCCCGGAGAGAACGGTCCGGATTATTTTTCATTGCGAAAATCTTTAACGCCGCCAGATGTTCCGGGCTGACCACTATTTAAAGGACGCGGTTGTACGTCCACCCAGCCTCCTGATATCCTTTGATTTACGAAATCAACCCGATTTATTGAATCACGAAAAGGGCAGAATTATGGCGGAAACATTAACTATTTGAAATCATTGGCGGAAGTGCATGGGAATCGAACCCACCTGCCGAGGTTTTAGCCCGGCACACCGGATTTGAAGTCCGGGAGCCCCACCAGTGAGCTTTCCACTTCCACATCACTCATGCAGTGACCGTTATCCTAAGGTGTCCGGAGCGTTTTGTCAACAGAGCTCATTGGGTCCGGTGCTCGATGACAATCCTGAGAATCCTCCTGATGGGCTCTGCCGCGCCCCATAGGAGCTGGTCCCCCACGGAAAAAGTCGTCACGTATTCGGGGCCAAGGAGCATTTTCCTCAGCCTTCCGACGGGGACGGTGAGCGTGCCATTAACCGCAGCTGGCGTGAGGTGTGCCAGCGTCGAATCTTTGTCATTGGGTATCACCCGTACCCACTCGTTTCCCTCTGCAAGCATCTCTGAAATTTCGTCCAGGGGAAGATTTTTTTTGAGCTTAATGGTAAACCCCTGGCTGTGGCAACGCATGGCCCCCACCCTCACACAGAGGCCATCGACTGGAATAGGGGGATCAGCCTGGAGGATTTTGTTGGTTTCCACCGCGCCCTTCCATTCCTCACGAGTTTGTCCGCTCTCCATGG
Organism: uncultured Desulfobacteraceae bacterium; assembly: GCA_964443285.1. Lineage (GTDB taxonomy): Bacteria > Desulfobacterota > DSM-4660 > Desulfatiglandales > Desulfatiglandaceae > CAYUCJ01. Next base: position 4,681 of record CAYUCJ010000016.1, read on the forward strand.
GAGAGTCGATCCACGGGATAAGGCTCCCCGCAAGGGGCGCACCGAAATTTTCCACGGGGAAGTTCTTGCCTCTCATTTCTTCCGTTGAGACGGCGTCCACCGCGATGGCCGATGAGCCAGGATCATCCATGAGTTCCCGGGTTGCATAACCGATGGCGGCCATCTGGGCGATCAGTTCCTTCATCTTCTTTGCCCCCCCACCCGAGGCGGCCTGATAGGTCATGCAGGATATCCACTCAACGTGTTTCTGCCTCAATAGTCCTGCGAGGGCCATCAACATGAGACTCACGGTGCAGTTGCCGCCCACAAATGTCCTGATTCCGGTGGAAAGGCCCTTGTCTATAATGTCCCGGTTTACGGGGTCAAGGACGATGATGCTATCGCTCTCCAACCGGAGCGTCGACGCGGAATCGATCCAGTAACCCTTCCATCCCCGTTTTCGAAGCTCGGGGTACACTTTTTTCGTGTATTCGCCTCCCTGGCAGCTCACAACGATATCAAGGTCCGAGAGGAGACCAAGATCAAAGGCGTCCTTGAGCCTTGGAATTTCCATCCCCACGTGAGGCCCCCGACCACCCACATTGGAAGTGGTGAAAAAAACAGGGGCCAACCCGGCAAAATCGCTTTCTTCCCTCATGCGGCCCATGAGAACCGATCCGACCATGCCGCGCCATCCCACAAAACCCACTCTGATCATCTCATTCACCTCAACTCCTGATGTCTCTCTGAAAGGACATCATGCGTGTTATTGCGGCGCTATTTCAAACGGGATTTCCTGGAGGAGGTCTCCTCCGGGGCCAAGAATATCAACGCGCCAGGGACCGATTTCGCGGGGAAGGACCAGCTTGGAACTGTAGGTTCGCCAATCGCCGGAACGAACCTGGAGCTCCACCCTGGCTCTTTCTGTTTCCTTGTAATACCAAACGTGAGTGATATGTGTGGCCTCCGTGGCGCCAAGGACGCGAGAGAGACAAAAGAGCCTGCCGGCTTCAGGAGGAAATTTCTCATTTACACCTACGCAGGAGAGGTCCACCACATCGATGCATATGGCTGCTTCTGATATGCGTAAGGAGGGTTTTTCCTGGGAAAATGCGGGGATAGCGAAAAGGACGCACAACAGAGCGGACACGACAATTGCAAATAACCGAGTCAGGGAACGTTTCATGGTGTTTTTCTCCTCTAAAAAATTCGAGGGATTATTTAACCACAACAAAATCTTTTTCGCAACAGGAGAAGCGCTTGAACTTTGTCTTCTTAAGCGGTCAGACAGAAATGGAGTTGCCATCATGGCGTTTTTCTGCCATAAAGTAGGTTTTATGAAAGGCATGGACTTCCCTCGAGAAGGAAACAATGGAAGAAAGAGCGCCGGGCTTCGAGCAAGGCCCAATCAGACCACCCAATGAGGCGAGGAGCCTGCTCCTGCGCGTGACACGAAACTGTCCCTGGAATCAGTGCCTGTTTTGCCCGGTCTATAAGAAGCGGAAGTTTTCCCTGCGACCAGTGGCGGAGATCAAAGAAGAAATCCAGACCGCCAGGGACATCGCCCACGACATCAAGGCCCTCTCGTGGAAACTTGGACACGAAGGCGTTGTGAATGACCCTGTCATCAGCCATATTTTCGGTCGCGCCGAATACAACGACAATTACCGGTCTGTTGCCGCGTGGCTCTACTACGGCACGGGAGCCTGTTTTCTGCAGGACGCTGACAACCTCATTATGAAGACGGAAGATCTCGTCGAAACCCTCAGGTTTCTGAGGCGAAAATTCCCGGAGATTCGACGCGTCACCACCTACACGAGGTCCAGGACAGCCGTTCGAAAGAGCATAGACGGACTGAAAAGAATTCACGCAGCAGGACTAGACAGGGTTCACATCGGTCTTGAAACGGGATACGACCCTCTGTTGAAATTCATGAAAAAGGGTGTTTCTGCGGCGCAGCATATTGAAGCAGGGAAAAAGCTGGTTACGGCCGGCATTGAACTCTCGGAATACGTCATGTCGGGTTTGGGCGGCCGGGAAATGTGGCGGGAACACGCCGTTGAAACGGCGAATGTCCTGAACCAGATCAATCCACATTTCATACGGCTCAGAAGCCTGAGAGTCCCCAACAGGATCCCCCTTTACCGGAAGCTGAAAGAAGGGCATTTCACCATGCAGACGGATGATGGACTCGCCGAAGAGATCAGAGTGTTCATTGAGACCCTGGATCGAATAACAAGCACCGTGACGAGCGATCACATTATGAATCTTCTGGAAGAGGTCTCAGGCCGGCTTCCCGAGGACAAGAACAAGATGCTTCAGGTGATCCATAAGTATCAGGCATTGCCGGATGATGAGCGGCTGGTCTACAGAATGGGAAGACGCGGTGGGACGTACCGGTCGACGGATGACCTGCGCCGGGACCCTGCAACCTATGAAAAACTCAAGAACCTGGCCAATGACATCCAGGAAAGGGAAGGGACCGCAGGCTTGGAGAAATTTATAACCGAGATGGTTGCTCGGTATGTGTAGGAGAGGCGCAAGGCTTAAGGCTCAGGGCGTAAGGCGGAAAGTGAATGAGCTATTACCCGATTTTCTTGGACCTGACACATAAGAAAACTCTGGTGGTGGGGGGTGGTTCGGTTGCCCAGAGAAAGGTGGAAACCCTGCTGGCGTGTGACGCATCGGTCTCCGTCGTTTCCAGAGAGCTGACGCCCCTGCTCAGGGCATGGGTTGATCAGGGAAAAATCGAATACGCGGGCACAACATTTAGGAAAAACCTTCTTGATGGCGTTTTCATCGTGATATCAGCGACTGATGATTCACAGTTAAACCATAAAGTGAGTATTGTCGCCCAGGAAGAGGGCCTTCTCATCAATGCAGTGGACCAACCCGGGGATTGCAATTTCATCGTGCCCGCGATCATCAGGCGTGGAGATCTGCAGGTTGCCGTTTCCACCTCCGGAAAAAGCCCGGCTCTCGCCCGAAAGATCAGGATAGATCTGGAGCAGTACTTTGGGAAAGAATATGAAAAAATGCTTCTGCTGATGGGGAGCGTCCGTGAATGGGTTCTTTCCAGGGGGCTGCCCCAGGACAAGAACAGGGAGCTGTTTCATAAGCTTTTGGAATCAGATATGATACAGGCCCTGGCGAGAGGAAACCGAAAGCTTTGTGAAGAAATCCTGCTGAACGTTTTGGGCCACGAGATTTCTCCGGACACACTGCTGGATCGGGTCTTTGAAAGGAAAACATGATCATGCATTCTCTGCTGTTCAATCTGGCCCTGATTCTTGATCTCATCGCCACGGGAGGATATATCGTCTACCTGGTGAGGCAGGAAAAGTGGATTTCCCGATGGTCCTGCCTGATACTCCTTGTCGGGTTTATCTTTCATACTCTGTTTCTGGGCCATCAGTATTACCTGCTTGGAGCCGCCCCGGTGCTCAATCTCAAGTCCGCCATGTCCTTTTTTGCGTGGTGCGTCGTCTGCGTCTTCCTGATATTTCACATCAAGTTCCGAATTATGGTCCTCGGGTCCTTTGTGGCGCCCTTCGCCGCCTTCCTGATGATTCTCTCTTCTGCAATGCCGTGGCTGGGTGAGCCTGTCAGGCCGGTTTTTAAAAGCCTGTGGCTCACCGTCCACGTGATGACCGTGTTTCTCGGAAACGGCTTGTTCGCCATAACGTTTGCGGTGTCTGTCATGTATTTGATCCAGGAGCGCCAGATCAAGCAGAAACGATTGGGCTCTCTATACAACCGGCTTCCCTCCCTGGCGACCCTGGACTCCCTCAACCACTACGCCCTCATGGGCGGTTTCCCTTTGCTGACGCTCGGGATGATTACGGGCTCCGTCTATGCGCAGATGGCTCTGGGGACCTACTGGCAGTGGGACCCGAAAGAAGTCTGGTCTTTGATCACCTGGCTTTTTTACGCGGCTCTCCTGCACGAGAGATTGACCGTGGGGTGGCAGGGCAGGAAGGCGGCCATCATGTCGATCATATGTTTCGCTATCCTGATATTTACTTTTGTCGGAGCCAGCCTTTTGTTGACAGGATACCACACCTTCAATAGTCTGGGTGCTGCCAGGGTATGAATACAAGGATTGTCAATATCGGGATTAACCACGAAACTGCCCCGGTGGAGCTTCGTGAGTGTCTGGCCGCTTCTCCGGACAACACCGGCAGGGTGCTGGCGAGAATCCGGGAACTTCCATTCATAAAGGAGGGTATCTTCCTATCAACCTGCAACAGGGTGGAAGTGCTTTTCACCAGTGAGCATGTTGACGAAGCCCGAAAGGCCATGGTTTCCGTCATGTCCGGCTTGGGAAGCCTGCCTGTAGACGAGCTGACAGGATGCCTCTACCAATGGGACGACCTGGAGGCAGTAAAGCACATTTTCAGGGTCGCTTCCAGCCTGGATTCCCTGGTTGTGGGGGAGCCTCAAATACTGGGGCAGATCAAGGACGCCTATCACAGGGCCACGAAGGAGAAGACTTCCGGCATCATCGTAAACAGAATCATGCACCGGGCATTTCATGTGGCCAAGAGGGTGCGTACCGAAACGGCCGTTTGTGAATCCGCTGTCTCCATCAGTTATGCTGCGGTGGAACTGGCCAAGAAAATATTCCATTCCCTGGAAGCAAAAAAGGTTCTATTGATCGGGGCCGGCGAAATGGCTGAGCTGGCTGCGAGACATCTTATGGGACAGGGTGTCGAATCGGTAACGGTCGCCAACAGGACCTTCAAACGGGCCGTGGAAACGGCCGGCCGGTTTCATGCCCGGGCCGTATCCTTTGATGAGATTGAAGGTGAGCTTGTCGATGCAGACATCGTCGTCTGCTCGACAGCTTCTCCGGAGCCTGTGATAACGCGGGAACAGGTGAAGAAGTCCCTGAGAAAAAGGCGGAACAGGCCTTTGTTTTTTATTGATATCGCCGTGCCGAGAGACGTGGAGCCTCGGGTCAACAACCTCTCCAACGTCTATGTGTATGATATCGACGACCTCAAGGGTGTGATAGCGTTCAACATGGATCAGCGCGGGGTCGAAGCCCTAAAGGCTGAGCGCATTGTGAATGAAGAGGTGCTCAAATTCGGGCACTGGCTCAAGACCCTTTCCGTGGTCCCGACCATTATCGCGCTCCAGGAAAAGGCCCGCACCATCATTGAAGGAGAGCTCAAGAAGAGCGGCGGCACGCTGGGAACACTGACGGAGGAACAGAAAACGGGCGTAGAGTTCCTGGCTCATTCCGTTGCTGAAAAGGTCTTGAATGATCCTATCCTTTTTCTTAAGAAGAAGGTGGAAAGGCCGTCCATAGAGAATTACCTGGACGTTACCAGGAGGCTGTTCAACCTGGACGAAAACGGCGATCCCGCCGCATCCTCCCAATCTTCCATCTCGGGCCCGGTGCTCGACGCCGGATGTTCGCCCGAGGAAAGTGACGAGAGCAATGAATCTGAACCAAATGATAGAGCGCCTGAAAAAAGATCCTGACTTTGCGAAAATCGGCATGATCGCCAGTCACCTGGGGGTCGTCAGGGGCCACAGCCTGGATGGAAAAACGATCAAGGGAATGGAAGTCTCATTTGACCCCGTAGAATTAGATAAAATAAATAATTATATCAAAGATATGGATGGTATCGTTGATGTTATGGTTCATGTTTCTGAAGGGACTCTGGCGGTTGGGGACGAGGTGATGGCGGTGGTTGTCGGCGGGGATACCCGGCAGCACGTGTTCCCGGCTCTTATTGAGGCAGTGAACCGCATCAAGTCCGAAGCAACGAAAAAAAGGGAAATTTATTGACCGGCCAACGGGTAACGGGACAACGGATTAAACCAATGGAGTTTGGATCATGGGAATGATAGATGTTACTGAGAAGCCCGTGGTGAGGCGTCAGGCCGTTGCGTCCGGTCGGATCCTGCTTTCATCTGCTACTATTGAAAAAATCCGCGCAGGTAAAATCAGGAAAGGGGACCCCCTATCGGTGGCCGAAGTCGCCGGCATGAATGGTGCCAAGCAGACGCACCTGCTCATCCCACACTGCCACCAGATTCCTCTCGATGCGGTGGGTCTTTCTTTTGAACTCGGGGACGATTCGATCGAAGCGCGGTGTCACGTGCGGGCACAGGCCAGGACAGGGGTGGAAATGGAGGCGCTGGTGGGGGTTTCTCTGGCGCTCAATACCATCTGGGACATGGTGAAATACCTCGAAAAGGATGCGGGGGGACAGTACCCGGGTACAAGAATATCCGATATCAGGGTGAAAATGAAAAAAAAAGAAGAATGATGAGGGCTCAACAATTCATCCGGAAAGGACAAGAGAAAATGAGACACTTTTTATGGCTTGTCGTGATAGTGGTATGTTTCAGCCTGTTTTCCAGTGGGGCCTGGGCGGAAGAGGCCTATGTCATCGATAACCTGAAAATCACCTTCCGTTCGGGCCCCAGCCTTGAGAACAAGGTTATCCGAATGCTGTCTTCGGGACGTAGACTGGAAGTCCTTGAGTCGGAAGGGGATTGGAGTCGCGTACAGATCACGGATGAGAGCGGAAACCCCGCGGAAGGGTGGGTCATGACCCGTTATGTCATGGACCGACTGCCCTGGAAGGATAAGGCGGAGGCTCTGGACAAGAAGATCGGGGATCTGGGTGAAAAGCTGGCCGCCCTTGACAGGGAACGCCAGGTGGCCCTCGCCCAGAAAAAGGATCTCGCGGAACGGTTGCAGAAGGCCGAGGCCTCCCTGGACGACCTGAAAACGAAATACGAAGACCTGAGACAGGGGGCATCCGGTTATCTGGAATTGAAGTCCAGGTATGTGAAAATGCAATCATCCATGGAAAAGAACGGAAAAAGAGTCGATGAGCTCTCCCGGGAGAATGAAAAACTGCGTTCATCTGAACGGAACAAATGGTTCGGGACAGGGGCCCTTGTCCTGCTCAGCGGCCTGCTCATAGGGGGGGTCATGGGCAGAAGGCAGAGGCGCAGAAAATCCATTTATGACTAGCTCCCCGCCCCCCACCTGTGAAATCATCACTATCGGCAGCGAGCTGCTCCTGGGGCAGATCGTTGACACCAATACCTCCTATCTTGCCAAGGAACTGGGAAAGGCAGGCATTTCAGTGCGGTTGCGAACCGCCGTGAGTGATCATTCGGAAGAGATCACAGAGGCGATCAAAGCTGCCTTGAAACGATGTGACCTGGTTATCACCACAGGAGGGCTCGGCCCGACCGAAGACGACCTGACCAGGGAGATCGTGGCCCGGGTTGCAGGTGTCGATCTGGAATTCAGACAGGAGCTCATGGATCAAATCCAGGGGATCTTTCAAAGGTATGGATACCAGATGCCTGAAAACAACCGTAAACAGGCCTTGGTTCCCCGGGGGAGCAGGGCGATCCCGAATCCCGTGGGAACGGCACCCGCCTTCATTGCCGAGGTTGAAAAAAAGGTGGTCATCGCGTTGCCGGGCGTTCCGAGGGAACTCCGATATCTGTTGAGTCATGAGGTGACTCCGTGGCTCCGGGAACGATTCCACCTGTTGGACAGCCGGGTTTCCTACCATGTGCTCAAGGTCGTGGGACTGGGAGAGAGTGGTGTGGACAGGATCATAGGAGACCTCATGAAGCAGGGTCAGAACCCTGAGATCGGGCTCCTGGCCTCCCCCGAAGAGATCAAGATTCGCGTTGCGGCCGTGGCCGGGGATGCAGAGGAGGCCGCCGAACTGATCGAACCCGTTCTCCGGGAATTGCGTGCACGCCTGGGGAACAAGGTCCTTGGCGAGGACGACGATACCCTTGAGAGCGTTATTGGGGGTCTCCTGGAAAGAAGGTCGATCTCCGCTAGCGTCCTCGAGACATTCACCGGGGGCGCAGTTTCAAAAAGACTTTTCAGCACTCCTTCGCGGAGCTTTTCCGGGGCCGTGGTGTCCCCTCATAAAGAGGAGCTCGCCCGGTGGCTCGGGCAGGCCCCTTTGCCCGCGGACCGGGCCGGAGCACTGCGAATGGCCTCCCTTTTCAGGGAGAGGACCGGAGCGGGGGTCAGCCTGCTCATTGCGGGGTTTCCTCAGGATGGGGATCCGGATTTCTCGGTGGAGGCGTGCGCCTCGGTTGCAGGGGAAGGGATTGAGAAGTATTTCGCGTGGCATATGAGTGGAGAGCTGCCCATGCTTCAGGAAAGGGGTGCCGTCATCGGGCTCAATACCCTTCGCCTGGCCTTGCTGGAATGGGAATAATGATTAAAAGCTGCTTCACACCAGCCCGCCTTCGCTCAACGGTCTGTTTTCGAGTATTCGCCGGGGATGAAAAATAGAGAGATCCAAGTGCGGCTCCCGTCCGGTGATCATTTCCGACAGGTACCGGCCCACGGCAGGAGCCTGCTGGAGGCCGTGTCCTGAAAAACCATTGGCCAGGTAGAATCCTTGAAGTTCGGGCCATTCACCGAGGATGGCGTTGCCATCCAGGGTATTGACCGCGTAGAGGCCGGCCCAGCCCCTGATGAGCTTCAGCGTATCGAATTTCGGGACGAACGCCGCCAGTTCAGGCCAGAGAACCTCCATAAACCGCTTGTCGTCCCAGCTGAAATTGAACCCTACCGAATCTTCCTCCATGGACTTTCCCAGGAGGATGAGCCCGCCGGTTTCCGTCCTGAAGTAGAGGCCGGAAGGCAGAATGGTCAGGGGAAGCGGACCTTCGGGTTTGACTGCCGTGTCAAGCGCAAAGACCTGACGTTTGACAGGATCCACCGGGATGCGGACGTCGACCGTTTCAGCCACCTGGCTTGCCCATGCACCAGCACAGTTGATCACGATCCCGGACTGAAGCGATCCGCCCGAGGCGAATCTGACGCCGTTGACCTGTTTGTGGTCGGCCAGGATCTCCACCACCTCGTCGCTGATGACCTCCGCTCCCTGGACCTTGGCTTTGGCCCGGTAGCCCATGAGTACGGCGTAGGCGTCGAAATAACCGTCCTTTGAGCCGAAGGTGCCGCCCGTGAAACCGGCCATGTTGTAAAGGGGGTAGTGCTGCGTGATTTCGTCCGGTGACCACCAGGCCACTTCACATCCCAGCGACTCTTGAAGCCTCAGGGCTTCCCGGGCCGACTCTTTCCCTTTTTCATCAACAATGAAGAGATTCCCCTCGCGGCGGTAACCGATGTCGGGGCCTTCGTCTCCCACCACCATATCTTCTTCAAAACGTTCCAATACCTCCAGGGCATATTGGGAGATCCTTATGTTGTCCCTCAGGCTGAACTGAATTCTGGCGTTGGCCATTGAAAGCGTGGTTGACGCATGGGAATAGGAGGGGTCACGCTCGATGACTGCAACACGCAGTTTCTCACCGGTTGCGGTGAGGTAATAGGCCGTGGAGCACCCCATGATCCCGCCGCCTACAATGATGACGTCATAGATTTCCTTTTTCATAAGAACCGTGCTCCTCCGTCGCCTCTTTCTTTTCGCCTTGGGATCATTTCATATGCAAGATGGAATGAGTCCGGGGGATAGTGCAGCATTCCGATTCCCCTCCCTGTGTTGCGCCTCGGGGAGGGGAGTCGGAAAAAGCCCGGTCCTCAGGGGTTCTTAAAAAGTCATCTTAATTTAATGTCAAATATCAAACCCCAAATGTCAAATCAATGTCAAATATCAAATGACTAACACGGGATGCAATCAATTCTTGTATTTCCTCATTTAGATTTCATTTGGCATTTGAGCTTTGGCATTTGGTCATTCCGGCTTGTCCGGTTACGGTGTAATCAGCGAAAGGTCGTTGACAACGCCGAATTTGTGAAATTCACCGTTGCGTACAACCTGAACCTGGACCTCCTTGACCACTTCGCCCTCTTTCGTAAAACCCTTGAGGACACCTGTCAGACCGTTGTAATCCTTTGTTGAGGCGATGGCCTTCCGGATGGCGGGTCCGTTCGTGGATCCGGCCTTCTTGATGCCTTCACACAGGATCATGAAGGCGTCATATGCCGAGGCCCCCACCATGTCAGGCTGGATTTTGTAAGTGGATTGATACTTCTTCAGAAAATCCTGAACAATGGGCCGCGGATCATCCCGGTTCAGGTTGGTGACCAGCATGAAACCCTCTGCGGCGGCATTTCCCGCTATTTCAAGAAATTTCGGTGAATCAGCCCCCTCTTCGCCAAGAATCTTGACGGTCATGCCCATCTCCCAGGCCTGCTTGACCACGGGTCCGGTCTGGAAATAGTAGCCGCTCGCAAAAATAATGTCCGGATTGACCTCATTGATCTTGGAGAGGTACGGCTTGAAATCCTTTTCGCTGAAAGGGTAGGTCTGCGCGTACACGATTTTCGCGCCGGCTCCCCTGGTTTCAACAAATGATCGAAAACCCTGGGCAAGGGTGCGGCCGAAGTCGTTATCGCTGGTCAGCAATGCTATATGCTTGCTTTTCAGTAAATCCACGGCAACATATCCCGCGGACTTGCCTTCCACAGTTCCGAGGAAACCGTTGCGAAAGCAATAATTACCGGCACGCGTGATGTCGGGATGTACGGCATAGGCGGCCACAAAGGGAATTTCTTCATCCTGGAAGATGGGCGCTACCGCCCTGCTTGGGGTGCTGTAGGAGCCGCCCACAACGCCGGCTACCCGGTCATGCTGGATCAGCTTTCTCGCAAGGGCAACCGCTTCCTTGCCGTCGGCCCGGTCGTCATAGTAGACCAGTTCCACCTTCTTCCCCAACACGCCGCCGTCCTCGTTGACCCGTGCGACGGCAAGCTTGACCGAGTTGAGGACGCTCAGGCCGTCCGCGGCCGCAAAGCCCGTGAGGGGTGCCAGGAGCCCGATCTTCACGGTGTCGGCCGCACAAACGTTTCCGACGCCGAAAAGCAGAACCAGTGAGATAACCAAAAGTGCTTTGATAGCTTTCATTTTTTCTTTCCTCCTTATTTT
>CAYUCJ010000016.1:15666-20072 GCA_964443285.1 uncultured Desulfobacteraceae bacterium
TGCCCGAGATACACCTCCCTTACCTTCGAGTCTTCCAGCATGGCTCCGGCTTCTCCCTCGTGGGCGATGACACCGGTTTCGAGCACGTACGCCCGGTCGGAAATCTCCAGCGAGGCCACCGCGTTCTGTTCCACCAGGAGAATGGAGAGCCCCTGTTCCTCATTCAGCTGATGGAGCTGTTCAAAGACCTGATCCACCAGTTTGGGCATCAGGCCCATAGACACCTCGTCAACCAGGAGAAGTTTGGGATCCGAGACCAGGGCACGCGCAATGGCCAGTTGCTGCTGTTCCCCGCCCGAGAGGGTGGATGCAGGCTGGGTCTCCCTCTTCTGGAGTATGGGGAACAGGCTGTAGAGCCAGTCGAACTTCTGCTTCAGGGGGATTTGCTTTCTGAGCCCGTATGCTCCCGTCAGGAGATTCTCGGTTACGGTGAGCCGCGGGAAGAGCCTGGCCCTTTCGGGCACGATACGGATACCTGACATGGCCCTCTTGTGTGGCGGCATGTGCGTGATGTCCTCACCCATAAAGAGGATTTCCCCCTCCTTCAGGGGGATGATGCCCATAACGGCATTCAGGATGGAGGTCTTTCCCGCGCCGTTCGAGCCGATGATGGAAACCAATTCCCCTTCATCGAGATGAAAACTGACTCCCTGGACGGCCTGGATGTCGCCGTAGGCGATCCTGATATGGTGGGCTTCAAGCAGCATGAACTCTCCCTCTTCGGCCAAGGTACGCTTCAATGACCTTTTCGTTTTCCTGAATCGTTCGGGGATCGCCCTCCGCGATTTTTCTACCGTGATCCAGCACCACGATCCTGTCGCACAGACCCATGGCCACGCGCATGTTGTGCTCGATGAGCAGAACTGAAACGCCATTCCGGCGGATCCTGTCGATGAGGGCCTCCAATTGAGTGATTTCTTCGTGTCGCAGGCCGGAGAAGGATTCGTCGAGAAGCAGGAGTCTGGTCCCGACGATCAGGGCCCGGGCGATCTCCAGACGGCGGAGATTGCCCAGTGGCAGCAGCCTTGCCTTCCGGTCGGCGAATTCCAGGAGGCCGACCGTCTCAAGGGTTTGCATGGCTTCCTTCTTCTCTCCCTTGGATTTCCAGCTTTTCCATATTTTCGAAAATGAATGGTACCGTGAAATACCCCTGGCAACCAGGACATTTTCCACGACGGTAAGGTCTGCAAAGGGCTTCACAATCTGAAAGGTGCGCCCGATACCCGCTGCCGCCACCTGGTGGGGAGCGAGGGTGTCTATGCGCTCACCCTCAAATCGGATAAGGCCTGCCGTGGGCCTGTACACACCGGAAATGAGGTTGAAACAGACGGTCTTGCCGGCACCGTTGGGACCGAGCAGTCCGAGTATTTCATCGGGGAAAATGTCCAGATCCACGTTGTCGACGGCCTTCAAGCCGCCGAAACGCTTCGACAGACCCCGGGTTTCAAGGATAACGCGTTTCACGCTCTTGCTCCCAGAAATCTGAAAGAGAACACCTTGCGGGCGAGGCTGGTCTCTCCCAGGAGCCCACCGGGCTGGAAACGGATCATGAGGAGAAGGATGACGGTGTAGAAAAGGATCCTGTAATCCACCAGCGGGCGAAAGAGTTCGGGAAGTATGCCCAGAAGGAAGGCACCCAGGACCGGTCCCCAGAGGGTCCCCATGCCTCCCAGAACGATCATGCCCAGAAACGTAATGGAGAGGGGAAAAGAAAAATCGGTGGCACTGATAAATCTCATGTAGTGTGCGTAGAGGGCACCACCGAGCCCGGCCATGGCTGTTCCCAGAACAAAGGCCAGCAGCTTGAAACGCATGGGGGAAATCCCCATGCTGGAAGCCGCCTCCTCATCCTCCCGGAGGGCAAAACACGCCAGTCCGCCCCAACTCCTGGTAAACCACCAGCAGACGAGCAGGACCACGCCGAGGAACACGAGACAGAGAGAAAAAAAGGCGTTTCCCTTCAGTTTGACCCCGAAAAAAACGATCTTCGGGATCCCACCGATGCCCAAGGCACCGCCGAAAAAGGGGATATAGAGAAACACGGCTTCCACGATGAAATTGATGCCGATGGTGGTTATGGCCAGGAAGTCATCCTTGACCCGGAGACTGGGCAACCCCAGCAGAAGGCCTATGAGCCCGCTGATAACAATGACAAGGGGCAAGGCCGTCCAGAAGGAGAGACCGGCCTTGGTGGTCAGGATGGCCGAGGCATAGGCTCCAATTCCAAAAAAGGCGGCGTGACCCAGGGAAATTTGACCGGCGTAACCCACGATTACATTGAGCCCCAAAACCACGATGGCATAAATGGCGATCAGGGTTGCGATGGTTATGACGTAGGAACTCACGCGCGTATCTCCTAATCCGGATAAACCGGAAATGATCAAACACCTTCGAACTATTTCGAGCCCATCAACCCTTCAGAGCGCCACATGAGGACGGCAATCATGGCAATGAATGCAAGGGCGTCCCTCGGGAGGGGGATATTGGCATAGCCGATCAGCAGCGTTTCAGCGACACCGAGCATGAGGGAAGCAATGACCGCCCCCGGTACCGAACCCATGCCACCCACGACGATCAGGGCAAGGGTCTTATAGGCCGGCACCGCCCCCATGGTGGGGTAGACCTCGTTGTAGTAGATGCCCACCAGAATACCCGCAACAGCGGCGATGGCTGAACCTATGATGAAAGTGATTCCCATAATGGCCTGTGTATTGATACCCATGGCGTCTGCGATGGTAATGTCCTGGGACGTGGCCCGCATGGCCAACCCCAGTTCCGTCCGCGTCGTAATATACCACAAAAAGAGCAGGACGCCCGAGGTAATGCAATAGACGGCCATGAGCGTCTCAGAAATGGTGATACCTCCAAGATGAACCGCGGGGAAGGGGAGTTTCGCCGGAAAGGTGAGGATGTAGGGCCCGGCCACCAGGCGGCAGAGTTCCTCGATGGCCAGCATGGCGGCGATACTTCCGATCAGCGGGACATAGGGGGGATATTTGAGCAGAGGGAAGTAGATGAACCGTTCAATCACTATGCCCAGCAGGGCGCAGAATACCATTGCGCCGAGGAATGCAAGAAGCAGGCTTCCGGTCAGATGAAAGACAAAAACGCCCACATAGGCGCCCACGGTGTAAACGGCCGCGTGCGCCACGTGGAGAATACGCATGACGCCGTAGACCAGAGCGAGGCCCAGGGTGATAAGGGCATAGATGGAACCCATGGCGATGCCGTTCAGGAGTTGTTCAACGAAGAGCTGCATAATGAAAGTGCTTGCCGTTCCCGGTTGGAAGTTCAGGGTTCAAAAAAGAAGTCGTTATTTCAATCAATATTGAGCGCCAGTAAGAATATTTTTTTCCATTTGAACAACAAGTTCTTCCATTTGTTGAACTTCCGCTGAAACCCTTGCGACATAGGATGGGTCTTTTATGGATGCCAGGTTGATTTTTACGTTATGGAGTGCTCCAAGGGCAGCGGTTCTTGCCATCATGACCGCCACGAGACCGTCTGTGAGGGCATTGGGGTTCCCATTTTTCAATACGGACTCAGCGAGGCCAAGAATTTCCAGCGCACCTCTTGCCACCGCCAAAGGGACTTCCGCTGCCAGTCGCATGGCCTCCTGGATGGCCAGGGATCTGTCTCTCTTTTCCAAATCGGTGTCCCTCGGCATGCGGAAGGCATCCATCACCTTTGCATAGGCGGCCGAATCACGGTCGATGGCGTCTGTAAGGGTTTGGCGGAAGTGGGTCGCCTTGCGGGCGATGGAGTCCATTTCTTCAGTTACCTCTTCAAACCTCTTCCCTCCACTTGTCAGATTCGCCACCATTTCCACCAGACTCGCGGCGGCGGCCCCTGCCAGGGCAGATATGCTCCCGCCGCCGGGGGCCGGATCCTTGGATGCGGTCCTCTCAAGCAATTCGGTTATACTCATTTCTTTCAGCAAACCAGGTTCCCTCCGTTCATTTTATCAAATACAAGCTCCCCCCCCTTTATGACCTTTTCCACGCTGTTCACCCCGATGTGGTAGGGGATGAAGCGGTACGAGGGGAATTCAAGGATGACGGCGTCGCCTTTCTTTCCCACATCGAGGCTCCCGATGCTGTCCGCCCTGGCTACAGCCGCGGCACCGTTGAGGGTCAGGGCCGTGACGGCTTCCTCGATGGTCAGGCCCATGTAGAGGGTGGCCAGGGCAAAGAGCAGGGGGATGGATTCTGAAAAGCAGCTTCCGGGATTCAGATCCGTGGCCAGGGCGACGGCGCAATGGTTGTCGATCATGTAGCGGCCCCTGGCATAGGGTTCCTTGAGACTGAAAGCCGTGAGAGGGAGCAGGGTGGCCACAATCCCTCTCCTCGCAAGTTCCGAAATGCCCTTGTCAGAGGCCTGCAGGAGATGGTCCGCGGAAACAGCCC
>CAYUCJ010000017.1:0-10948 GCA_964443285.1 uncultured Desulfobacteraceae bacterium
ATTTCGGCCCTGGAACAGGACAGTGGAAGGGCTGAAATCCCTGAGCGAGGAGTCACGGACGACGGAGGGAGCGTAGCTTCTGGAATAGGCCGTTTGCCTGGCTCTTCGGAACCACGACTTTGGTGGAAGCTAATTTATGCAATCATCTTCCCAAATGTACCTTGGGAAAGCATCTCAGAGACCTACACAACATAATAACCGGGAGGAATCGGCATGGAGTGGAAAGAGCTCAGTCAGACCTGGCATTTCGTAGAAAAGTGGGCACTTGAAAAACCCGACAATGAGGCCATTGTTTATGACGACAGGCGAATAAACTGGGCTGAATTCAGGAATGAGGTGGATTTTGTGGCCAGGGCCTATCTGGACATAGGTGTTGAGAAGGGAGATCGGGTCGCCATGATTGCCATGGCCTGTCCTGAGTTCCTGACCAGTTACATGGCAGCGGGAAAGACGGGAGCCGTGTGGCTGGGCATCTCTCCCAAGCTCACCCTGGACGAATTGCGTTTTATCATCGAGGACAGCAGACCGACCGTGCTTATTTCCCTCAGGAGATATCTGGATGCGGATCTGGCCGAAAACTTGATATCCCTTTCAGCGGAATTTGCTTTTCTAAGAAAGGTCCTGGTCATCGGTGAACCCCTTGAGGGGTGTGAATCCTTTCAAACCTTTGTTCAGAAGGATCGCACCCACCTGGACGAGCCCCTGGAACTGCGGGCAAAGGAGATCTCCCAAACGGACGATGCCTTGCTCATGTACACATCCGGTTCCACCGGCAAACCCAAAGGTGTGCTGCACACCCACGGGAGCATCATCAAAAACATAGAGGTGGAGGTAAAACACTTCTCTTTTGACGGAGACATGAGAATGCTTTGCCACTTCCCCATTAATCACGTGGCCGCCGATGTGGAGGTCTGTGTGGCCGCCATTATGGTGGGAGGGACCATGGTGCTCATGGACAGATTCGACCCGGCGGAATCCCTGGAGGTCGTTCAGAGGGAAAAGATTACAGCCCTGGGCCAGATCCCTGCCATGTTTCTTCTCCAGTTCAAGGCCCCCAATTTTGCCCCTGATAAATTCGCCACCGTTCGCCAGTTCATCTGGGCCGGTTCCGCGGCCCCCTCAATCATGGTCAAAGTGCTCAGTGGAATCGGGCAGGCCACAGGGGCAACACTCATTACCGGTTATGGAAGTACGGAGGTCTGCGGATTTGTGACCTATACTGAGCCGGGGGATGGGCCTGAAGTCCTCCTGCGAACGGCGGGCAGAATTGCAGAGCCATTTGAATTGAAGATCGTGGACCCCGATCGAAGAGAACTACCGGATGGTGTTGTAGGGGAAATCGCGGTCCGTGGTCCCTTCCTCATGAAAGGTTATTTCAATAATCCGGATGCCACCAGACGTGTGCTGGATAAAGAAGATTGGTACTACACCTCCGACCTGGCCAGGCGAGATGAGAGGGGATACATTTACATCGCCGGCAGATCCACAGAGATGTTCAAGTCCGGCGGGGAGAATGTCTATCCCAGGGAAGTGGAGGATGCCATTGAGACCCACCCCGCGGTCCTGTTTGCTTCGGTGATCAGTGTACCCCACGAGATTTTTCAAGAAGTGGGCTGGGCCTATGTCATGCCCAATCCCGGCCAGGAGGTCTCCGAGGGGGAACTGAAAGGGGTCTGCAAGGAAAAACTGGCCAATTTCAAGGTGCCTAAACGGTTTTTCGTCAGACCCATGCTGCCGCTTCTTCCCAACGGAAAGGTGGATAAGGTCGCCCTGAGGAAAGAGGCGGAAGAGACCTTGAAAATGAGCGATAGAGGTTAAAAGAGTGACGTTTGTACCCTTCAGGAAAGAGAACGAGAATGGGGGACAATCTCACAGGATCAGTGGAATAGGATCTCCTTGGATCAATCCTGGACAAAGAGCTTTCTCAGCACGTAAGGCAGGATTCCACCATGCTGATAGTAATCCACCTCCACTTCCGTATCCAGCCGGGCGATAACGCTGAAATTGAGTTCGGCATTCCCTTCCCTGATCGCCCTCACCTGAATCACCTTTCTTGGACTCATCTCCTCGAGGCCCAGGATGGTGAATGTCTCAGACCCGTCCAGCCCCAGTGACAAATAGCTCTCCCCCGGCTTGAACATCAACGGCAGAACCCCCATCCCCACCAGGTTGCTCCTGTGGATGCGCTCATAGGATTGAGCGATGACCGCCTTGACACCCAGCAGTTTGGAACCTTTGGCGGCCCAGTCTCTAGAGGACCCGGTCCCGTATTCCTTGCCCCCCAGGACCACCAGGGGAATGGATGCTTTCTGATAAGCCATGGCAGCCTCGTAGATCGTCATCTCTTCCTTTTCCGGAAACTTGATCGTGAAGCTGCCTTCTTTGGGGTCGACAAGCCGGTTTTTGATTCTGATGTTGGCAAAGGTACCGCGCATCATGACTTCATGGTTTCCCCTCCGGGAACCATAGGAGTTGAAGTCAGGACGCTTCACGGATTGGGAGACCAGATATTGGCCGGCCGGATATTCAGCCGGAATGGCACCGGCAGGAGAAATGTGATCGGTGGTCACGGTATCGCCTAGAACCAGGAGCGCTCGGGCGCCTTCAATATCCTTCGGCCTGACGGCCTGCTGAGAAAAAGCCCGGAAATATGGCGGCAATTTGATGTAAGTGGACGTGTCATCCCAAGCGTATGTTGTGCTTTCAACTACTCTCAGTTCCTGCCAGTGTTCATCACCTTCGAAAATCCTACCATATTCTTCCGTGAAAAATATCTGTTTGACGTGCTTCTCCGCCAGACGTTCGATTTCCTCATGTTTGGGCCATATTTCATCCAGGTAGACCGGATCACCGTTGGGATCGATGCCGACCGGTTCCAAATAGAGATCGATGTCAATTCTTCCTGCCAGGGCAAAGGCCACCACCAGCATGGGCGACGCCAGAAAATTGGATTTGATCCGCTGATGGATGCGGGCCTCGAAGTTTCGGTTGCCGGAGAGTATGGCCACGACATTGAGATCGTTCTGTTCAATGGTTTTTTCAATGTTCGGATGAAGCGGCCCGCTATTGCCGATGCAGGTGGTGCATCCGAAAGCGGCGGTGTGAAAACCGAGTGCTTCAAGGTATGGCATGACTGCCGCGTCTTCCAGGTAGCGGTTGACCACCTTTGATCCCGGCGCCAGGGAGGTCTTCACAAAAGGGGGTACTTTGAGCCCTCGTTTCACCGCGTTTCGCGCCAGCAGCCCGGCCCCCAGCATCACGGACGGGTTGGAGGTGTTAGTACAGGAGGTGATGGCCGCGATCACGATGCTGCCGTCTCCGATCTTCACCGGCCTGCCGTTGAGATCCAGCTCGAAAATCCTTTGATTGACCGGAATACACTCCCGAGCCCGCCGGGTTTCACTGCCCGACTCGTCGATAAACGTTGAGAAGTGGGAGGCATCCGTATCACGCTCGTATTTGCAACTGGTGATGTGAGCAAACTGTTCCTTGGTATCCCGGAGTTCTATACGGTCCTGAGGTCTTGCCGGCCCCGCTACTGAAGGGGTCACGGTGGCAAGATCCAGTTCCAGCACATCCGTGTACTCAGGATCCGTCTCTCCCGTGTAGAAAAGACCCAGTTCACGGGTATACCATTCGACGACCTCTGCCAGATCCGTCCGGCTGGTCATTCTGAGATATTCAACCGTCTTTTCATCCACCGGAAAAAAGCCCATGGTCGCACCGTATTCGGGGCTCATGTTGGCGATGGTGGCCCGGTCCGGCACGGAAAGGCGTTTCATGCCGGGGCCGAAAAATTCGACGAACTTTTCCACCACCTTGTAATCCCTGAGCATCCGGGTTACCCACAGCACCAGGTCCATGGCCGTTACCCCCGGTTTAAGCCTTCCCATCATTCTCACACCGATGACCTCCGGTATGGACATGTAGTAGGGCTGACCCAGCATCACCGCCTCTGCCTCGATGCCGCCCACGCCCCAGCCCATGACGCCGATACCGTTGACCATGGTGGTGTGGGAATCAAGACCCACCAAGGTATCCGGATAGGCCAGGAATCGGTCTCCCGCCTCTTCGGCAATAACCGTGCGGCCCAGATATTCCAGGTTGACCTGGTGGCATATCCCGGACCGGGGCGGCACCACGGATAAATTGTCGAAACTCTTCTGTGCCCATTTGAGCAAGGCGTACCGTTCGTCGTTTCGTTTGTACTCTTTTGCCACATTCACCCGCTGGCATTCGCTCGTACCATAGCAGTCTACCTGAACGGAATGGTCCACCACCAGGTCCACCGGAACCAGCGGATTGATCTTTTTGGGATCGCCCCCCAGTTCTTTCATGGCGTCCCGCATGGCCGCCAGATCCACTACCGCGGGGACCCCTGTAAAATCCTGCATGAGGACCCTCGCCGGATGAAAAGGAATCTCCACGGGCGTTTCATACCTTTTCTGCCAGCGGGCGATATTGACCAGGTCCTCTTCGCTGACGACCTCCCCGTCCAGCTTGCGCAACAGATTCTCCACAAGGATCTTTATGGAGAAAGGAAGGTGACCGATAGACCCTATACCTTTCTCTTCAAGACAGTTGATATCACAAACATTAAAGACCTTTTCGCGGAGTCTGATTTTCCTAACACATTCTTTCCTGTCCATTTGGACCCTCAATTTGGATTGTCATTTGCTTTTCTCAATCGATTTTGGTACCAAAGAGCTAAAGACCCAATCACTTGGCAGTAAAGAGCATGATACCTATTGACACCCATAAAAAGAAGGACTTTTTCGATTCACTGAGAAAAGGTTTCATGGCCACTCCCGATGTGGTGACTGATAGCCCTTTCTCTTCTACTTAACGAGCACTTTATCCGGATGACACAGGCAATATCAACAGCAGAAAGGCTAAATAAGACATGAAACATGTTAATAAAAGCCAGGTAAAAACTGCGATCGTAGAACTCGACGGCGATGAGATGACCCGGGTGCTGTGGGCCATGGTCAAAGAGCAATTGCTTTTCCCCTTTCTGGAAATGGACCTCGATTACTACGATCTCCATGTGAAGCACCGAGACGACACCGGCGACCAGGTCACTGTCGATGCGGCCAGGGCAGTGGAAAGGCACGGCGTGGGGGTCAAATGCGCCACCATCACACCCAATGCCGCGCGGGTTGAAGAATACAACCTGAGAAAGGAGTGGAAAAGCCCGAACGGCACCATACGGGGAATTCTGGACGGCACTGTTTTCAGGACCCCGATTCTCGTGAAAAACATCTCGCCTTCCGTGCGCAACTGGACCCGGCCCATAACGATCGGCCGTCATGCCTACGGAGACCTCTACAAGAATTCGGAGATACGGGTGGACGGGCCCGGCCGGACGGAAATCCTTTTCACCCCTGACAGGGGCGCTCCGGTACGGAAGCTTGTTGAAAACTTTCAGGGTCCCGGGATCATCCAGGGGATCCACAACACGGACGCCTCCATTTCGAGCTTTGCCAGAGCCTGCTTCACCTACGGTCTCGATCAGAAAATGGACGTGTGGTTCGCCACCAAAGACACCGTTTCCAAGACCTACGACACCCGATTCAAAGAAATATTCGAGCAGGAGTATGAAAAAAACTGGAAAGAGAAATTTAAAGCCCTTGGGCTTACCTATTTCTACACCCTCATTGATGACGCTGTGGCACGCATCATGAGATCAGAAGGCGGGATGTTGTGGGCCTGCAAGAACTACGACGGCGATGTCATGTCGGATATGCTCGCATCGGCCTTCGGGAGTCTGGCTCTCATGACATCGGTGCTGGTCTCTCCCAGGAGATGCTTCATGTACGAAGCCGCCCACGGAACTGTCCAGCGGCATTATTACAAATATCTGGATGGAGAAAAGACTTCCACCAATCCCATGGCCCTGATTTTTGCTTGGTCGTCTGCGCTGAAAAAGCGGGGGGAACTGGACGGGTCCCCGGACGTGATACGGTTCGGCGATGCCCTGGAAGACGCCTCCAGGGAAACCATCGAGGCGGGTATCATGACGAGCGACCTCGTCAAACTCGTCGCCTCCGATGAACACCGCCGTCAGGTGGACAGTGAAGCCTTTCTGGAAGCCATCAAGACCCGGCTGGAATCAAAGCTGATGACTTCGTAGGAAGCTGATTCAGGCCGCAAACGGCAACCTGTCGGAAACGAAGAGGACCCGCATGAAAAAGAGACTTTGTTGGAAGTCATCAATCTTTCAAAGGAGGGTAACATGACCGAGCAGATCACCATTTATGGAAAATCCGGTTGACCTTACACGAGGAAAGCCCGTGAGGCTTATCAGGACCACCGGTACATCGATGTGAAAACGAACCCCAAAGGGCTGGATGAAATGCTCAAGTTTTCGGACGGCCAGCGTCAAGTCCCTGTCATTGTGGAAGGGGATAGGGTCACCGTCGGTTGTGGCGGCACCTGAGGTGTCTGAAGGTCAACTTGGAGAGTTGACACGATCATGGACTTTCGGGTGTCGGAGAAAGGGTTTCCTTCAGGAAAAAGGCCGCTCCCAGGGACACAACAGACCCGGTCAGGCAGATCAGGAACATGTAGCGAAAACCCTCCACGGCATAGGCCTTCATTCCCCCGGCGGACCCGCTCAAAACCATCCCGATAACGACCTGAAAGATCGCCGCTCCAATGAAGGGAAAGATATTGACCATGCCCACGGACGTTCCTGAGATGGCTATGGGAAAGGATTCCTTGGAGACGGTCGCGATAACCGGGCCGATGGCCCCGCCTGCCAGAAAAAAGCAGAAGAACAAGGCATAGAGGACCGGCAGCGTCATGCTGTCCACAAAAACGCTCATGATTCCGCATACGGTTGTGGTGACCAGGCTGCAGCCCACGAGAACGGGTTTTCTGCCAAACCGATTGGCGGACCAGCTCAGGAGGGGGCTTCCGAAAATCAACGCCAAAGCGAAGGTGGAAAGGACGCCCCCGGCTGCTGTCTTGCTGAGGCCGTAAACCCGCATGAGATAGGGCCCCCCCCACAACCCGCCAACGGCGAACGAGATGCCCACAACGCAGAAGGCCCAGACGGCTAAGGGCCAGAAACGGGCCGAAGTGATCACCATGCCCAGACCTTCCATCATGCCTATCTTTTCCTCAATTTCCTCACGGCTCGTCCCGATGGCTGGAAGACCCATATCAGTGGGACTGTTGCGGACAAAGGCATAGACCAGGACGGCAAGAACCAGGGTAACGATACCGACTGCCACGAGCGTCATCCTCCAGCCCACCGCATTGCTGATCCAGGCTAGAGGGGTGCTGGAAGAAAGCGCGCCGATGCCGCCCATGGTCATGAAGATACCGCCCATGATGACAAATTTGCGAATGGTGAACCATTTAGAAAGCAGCTTGAAATTGCACACAAAGACCGTTGACACCCCCAGACCCACGAGAATCCGCCCGACAAGGGCGACTGCCAGATTGTGTGCCGCACCCATGAGAATGGAGCCGATGCCGGCAAGAACGAAAAAGACGGATACGGTCTTTCGAGGACCCCACGAATCGGCCATGAGCCCTGTGGGGAGCTGCATGGCGGCATAGGAATAGAAATACGCTGAACCCAGCAGACCCAGCAGGGTGCCGCTGACGTCGAATGAGGCCTGGATGTCAAGGGCTATGACGGCGGGGCAAAGGCGATGAAAGAACACCAGGACGTAGCAGAGGAAAATCAGAAGACAAATGAAATAGCGGTAGGCGATGGTCGTATCTCCTTCCCGAAGAATTCACGCCTATTGTCTCTAACCCAACCCACGGTCAAAGTAAAGAGCTGCGGTTTTTTCGCAGACGGGATCTCGAAATCAGCTGGACGCTTTCAAGCCCATTTCGTGGCAGGTGTCAAATACCTTGAGATTGGTTTCCCTGAAGCGATCGGGACTGATACGTTCGACAGTTCCTCGCAGTTCGTCGAAGGTAAACGGGCTTTCGGCAAAGGCCGAAAAGAAACCGATCAGGGCCAGGTTGGCGGACATGGGAGTGCCTAACTCCATGGCCACTTTGCCTGCCTGGGTGCACCGGCACACGATTTCGTTTTTCTCGAGATAGGGCAGCGCTTCTGATCGGGGAAAGGATTCCGGTGCGGCATTCACAAAGAGGCTGCCGCCCTTACCGAGGAAGGCCAGGTTTCTGTAAACCTCGTTTTCTTCCAGGGCCAGAAGGATGTGGGCGGTTCCCAACCTGACCAGGCTCCCCTCCACCTCTCCCAGGCGGAGGTGGGAAACGACCGAACCGCCGCGCTGGGCCATCCCGTGTGTCTCTGCCCCCATCATGGGGATGCCCTTGTCCAGGGCCGACCGGGCCAGTATTTTTGTCATGAATAATATGCCCTGTCCACCAAGGCCGCACAAAACGATGTCCGTATTTTCCATTGATTTCCTTCGTTCTTTGATGCAATCGTTAGAAGTCCAACCTGAACTTCCAACGAAGTCGTGGCTCCCAGGAGTCAGGCCAACGGCATCTTCCAGAAGCTACGCTCCCTCCGTCGTCCATGACTCCTCGCTCAGGGATTTCGCCCCTTCCACTGTCCTGTTCCAGGGGCGAAATGACGCCGCTTCAGGAATATCCCGTTCACCTGGCTCTTTACACGTGTCATCCCATCCGCCGGAGCTAAGGAGCCGGGCGTGAGACTCTTTTTCAGACCCTTTCTCATAGTGCACTTGGCACGGGGCTCCGACATGGACGGCTATTTGGGGTTTACGCCTCCCAAATCCAACGCGACACGTTTGTGTTCCGCTAAACCCCAAATGGACGTCCACCCCCTCCGGAGTGTTTAGAAAGGGTCTGAAAAAGAGTGTCAGGTTCGGGTCCTCTTCGTTTCCGATAGGTTGCCGCCGCTGGCATAAACCAGCTTTTTACGATTCCACGATGGCGCCCTTGGGGCAGACATTCAGGCAGACACCGCATCCGATACAGAGGGCCTCGTCCACAGCCGTGCGCCCGATCTCATCGTCATGATAGAGCGCAGGACATTCAAATCGCTCCAGGCAGAAGTTGCACTCCGTACAATCATCTGTAATGGCCACCTGTATACGATCAGGCAGGTCCTGCTGCCTGTACGCGATGATGCAGGGGTGACGGGCGATAATCACGGCGATGCCGCCGGTCGGATCCTGGACATATTTGGCAGCCTTCTTGACCAGTGAGATCATGGTCTTGATATCGTAAGGGTCCACTTCCTCAATAAAATCGACACCGCACCCGGCAACCACCTGCTCAAGTGGAATGGTCTTGCCTTTGCTCCCGTCCGCGCGTATGCCCAGTCCCGGCGTCGGCTGCATCCCGGTCATGGCCGTGATCTGGTTGTCCAGGATGACCAGGATAAACCGCGCGTCGTTGTAGACTGCATTGAGCAATCCTGACGTCCCTGAATGATAGAATGTGGAATCACCAATGGTCGCCACAATGGGCTGGTTTTTGCCGTCCTGCGCATAGGCGTGATAGAACCCCGAGGCCATGGTGATCCCCGCACCCATATCCAGGCACGTGTCCACACCCCCGAGGTTCGATCCAAGGGTGTAGCACCCGATATCAGAAGTGAAAATGGCCTTTGGCTGGGCCTTCCGGATGGCATAGAAGCTGGCCCTGTGGGAGCACCCGGGACAAAGGGTAGGTTTCCGGACAGGCAGTTCCATGCGACCGATCAGATCGGTAACCTCCTTATCGTCCAACAGGTTCAACGGGTCCAGACCGAGCTCACGCAACACCGAATCGATGACCTGATGGAGGATGTGGGGCGCCAGTTCGCCCTCTCTGGGCACGTGACCGGATAGCCTCCCCATGACCTTGTTTCTTTCTCTCATGAAATATTCGATGACCGCATCCGGTTCCTCCACGACGAGGACTTTCTTACAGGCCGACAGGAATTCCTTTCCCATCCTTTCCGGGAAGGGAAAAGGTCCGCCGATCTTGAACAACGGGATATCCGATCTCTTTTCTTCAGCCAGGAGGTCCCGCACGACCGCATAAGGTATCCCTCCCGCAGCGATCCCCAGGGGATAGGTCTTGCCGCTCTCGAGATCGTGGAAATTGACGCCTTCCAGCTCTTCAAACCTCCTGGATATGGCATCCAGCTTCGTGTTCAATTCCTTGTGCAAGAGGAAGCGGAAGCGCGGTGTTGCGGCCCAGTGGCTCGGATCTTTTTCAAAAGCGGCCTTGGTTTCATTGTCTCTCAAGGGGCCCCAAGACAGGTTCTGGCGTGCGTGACAAACCCGGATCGCCGGTCTCAAGATCACGGGCACCTTGAATTCCTCGGAAACCTCCAGTGCCATCCTGGCCATCTTCCGAGCCTCTCCCGGACTGGAGGGATCCAGCACAGGGACCTTGGCCAGACGCGCCATCAAGCGCGTGTCCTGCTCCGTTTGTGAAGAATGCGGTCCCGGGTCGTCACAGGAGACAATCACGAATCCCCCCACGGTCCCCAGGTAGGCGGCGCTCATGAGGGAATCGGCAGCCACATTCAGTCCCACCTGTTTCATGCAGCAGGCGGCGCGCTTACCCGAAATAGCCGCGGCAAAGGCATTGTCCAGCGCCACTTTTTCGTTGGTGGACCACTCCGTGTAGGTATGGAGTCCTTCCGACTTGACCAAACGCAGGACGCCCGGCAGGATCTCGGAACTTGGGGTCCCCGGGTAAGATGTCACCACCTGGCAGCCCCCTTCGAGTAATCCAAGGGCAACCGCCTCATTTCCAAGAAATATTTCTTCTCTCATTGTTTTTCCGTTTCTTTCTTTCTTTTTTTTGCCTGCTCTATCAGTTCCACCAGGGAAAGCATTTTGGGCTTGGGTTTCCTTTCGGAAACCCGCTCCCATTGTTCAGGCGTCAGTTCCTTCCTCAGATGGTCTTCCACCAGAAAATGGCCGCTCCAGCAATCCAGGATCTTGAAACAGGGCTGTCCCTGGTTCTCCTCCCGGCAGTAAGAAAAATA
>CAYUCJ010000017.1:11048-19690 GCA_964443285.1 uncultured Desulfobacteraceae bacterium
CCAGGATCTTGAAACAGGGCTGTCCCTGGTTCTCCTCCCGGCAGTAAGAAAAATAGATCTGATGACCCAGGCGGGGACATCGGATCTGAATCGTGTCGTCCGGGGGGTTGTCTTTCATACCTTCACCTCCTGGCACTCCGTAAGGCGGAAAGACATTATCTTTCTTGTCGCCACGGTATCTTATGGATAGATTTGAGCTCGAAAAGAACAGAAACCCTCGTAGGGAATTCTATTCAATGTCAAATTAGAGAATCCAAATGTCAAATCAATTTCAAATTTCAAATGACCAAATCAAGCAAAATTTGTTTGTTGTGTGTTCCGGTGTCGCACCGGCTGTAGCAGACGGGCGGCAGGATATGTTTTGGCATTTGAGCTTTGACATTTGTTCATTTCCGGTTTATCCGGCTTAGGGGATACCAGAAACGGCCCCGGCGGGACAAGCCCTCTCCCGGGGCCGTTGTTATCAGTAAGATCTTTTCTTTCAACCTTTAAACTGCCGGGGCTTGGGCAAGGCTGCGATATCTCCCAGGGCCCTCGCTATCTCCTCTTCAGGCATGGCGTGATCCGACAGTTTTCCCGTCAGATAGGCCTCATAGGCCGCCATGTCCACAAAGCCGTGACCGCTCCAGTTGAAGAGAATGACCTTTTCCTTTCCCTCTTCCTTCGCCTTCAGGGCCTCTCTGATGGTCATTGCCACAGCGTGGTTGGTCTCCGGGGCACTGATAAACCCTTCGGTCCGGGCAAAGGTGATACCTGCCTGAAATGTCTCGAGCTGAGGTATGGCTTCTGCCCGGATCAGATTGCTTATCAAAAGCTGGCTGACGATGGGTGCCATGCCGTGATATCTCAGGCCGCCCGCGTGTATGGGTGCCGGGACGAAGGTGTGCCCCAGCGTATGCATGGGCAGGAGAGGCGTCATCTGGACGGTATCACCGAAATCATAGGCAAAAGGTCCCCTGGTTAGCGTTGGGCAAGACGTGGGTTCCACGGCGATGATGTCGATGTCCTTGCCGTTGATCTTATCCCTCACAAAGGGGAGGCAATTTCCCGCGAAATTGCTCCCCCCACCCGCGCAACCGATGATCACATCCGGATAGTCACCGGCAATGGCCATCTGCTTCTGCGTCTCAAGGCCATTCACCGTCTGGTGCAGCATGACGTGGTTGAGCACGCTTCCCAGGGAATACTTGGTGGATTCGTCCATCACAGCCGCCTCTACGGCCTCGCTGATGGCGATGCCCAGGCTCCCGGGCGTATCGGGATTTTCCGCCAGGACAGACTGCCCGGCCTTTGTTTCGGTGCTGGGGCTGGCAATGCAGTTGGCCCCCCAGGTCTGCATCATGAGTCGTCGATAGGGTTTCTGATTGTAGCTGATTTTGACCATAAAGACCTTGCACTCCAACCCGAACAAAGCACAGCTGAAGGCAAGCGCGCTCCCCCACTGGCCGGCACCCGTCTCGGTGGTCAGTTTTTTTGTGCCGGATATCTTGTTGTAATAAGCCTGTGCTATGGCCGTGTTAGGCTTGTGACTTCCGGCCGGGCTGACCCCTTCGTTCTTGAAGTAGATCTTAGCCGGTGTGTCCAGATATTTCTCCAGATCAAAAGCCCTGTAAAGGGGCGTAGGCCGCCAGATCAGATACTTTTCCAGGACTTCGTCGGGAATGTCGATCAACCTCTTCTGGCTGACTTCCTGTTCGATAAGGGGCATGGGAAAGATTGGAGCCAGATCTTCAGGGCCCACAGGCTGCCCGGTCCCGGGATGCAGGGGAGGTTCAAGTGGTGTTGGTAAGTCAGGCATGATGTTGTACCATTGGCGTGGCAATTCTGATTCCGGCAACACAATCTTTTTCTTCCTCATAACTTCCTCCTTGTCTCTGATTTGGGTTATTGTTCAGGCCTGCGGCAACCACTGCCCAAAGGCCTCGTTGAAATCACGAACTTTGAGTTAAGGATCCCGAGATTACTCCCCTCTAAATTTAATACAAGGGAAACGCAGTTCCGGTCAAGTCTATTAATTCGGTGACAAATCGGTGGCAAAATATCACTCATCTGCAAGTGAAAGCAGATAGGATCTCAGATTGACTCCTTTCTTTTTCAGACCCAGTTTGCTCCGCAATTTGTAGCGGTGTGAAGAAACCGTGTTTGTGGAAGTACCCAGCAATTCAGCCATCTCCTTGTTCGTCAACCCTTCCTTGACCAGGTTGGCGATACGGATCTCCATGGGTGTCAGGCTCAGAAAACGGGACGACAGCCTGCCGACGAGGGGCGACGTGATATTGCGCAGGTTCATCTCAAGGGTGTCCGCAAGGCCCCTTTGATTCCTGTCCAGTTTACTCCCTTTCAACCTCTTGAGATACGGGTTGACCAGCTGCTTCACATTGGAAAGGATGGATTCTCTCTCATCATGCTTTTTTTCTTCCATCTGCTTGAGCAGGACCTTCAGTGCAATGTTCGCCTCTTCCAGGTGGCGGGATTGGATTTCCAGCTGGGCCTCCCTGTTCCTGAGGTCTTCCATGGCCACCTTGACCTCGGTCATATCCCTGCCTTCCGCTATCAGCAGGACGATGTTGCCGGTTTCGTCCCTGACCGGTTTTATGGAAAAATCAATATCTACGGCCATCCCATCCAAGGCCTTGTGGCTGGTTTCAAAGCGGACCAGGTGCCCTTTTGACGCCTCGGCGACCGCCTTCTTCAACCGCTCCTGTGCCGTCTCTGAATGGGACCACCAGGGTGTTTCCCAGAAAGGCTTTCTGAGGATTTCCGACTCGTTGATCCCCACAAAACGCATGGCCGTCTTGTTCACTTTCAGGATGGTTCCATCCAGCTTCAAGACCGCTATGAATTGGAAGGTCTGGTCAAAAATGGCCCGAAGCATGGTCTCGCTCTTGCGCAAGGCCTCTTCCGCCTGCTTTCGCTCCAGGACTTCTTTCTGCAACTGAAGATTGGTGGCCGTGAGCTTGTCTGTTCGCCTTTGAACCAGCTCTTCCAGGTGATCGCGATGGCGCCTCAGTTCTTCCTCCATCCGTTTTCGTCGGAAAAACTCAGGCACATCCACGGTCCCGAAATCCGCCGCTTTGACCAGGTGCTTGGAACCGTATTTTTCGATGCGTTTTTCAATTGCGGATGGCGGGGCCATGATAAAGCGGCAGTGCTCATCACCCTTGGCACGGCACTCGATTTCCGCGGCCACCAGGGAGATGCCGAAGCTTTCTTCACACCACCCCGAAGAATACCCGGCATTCATAATGCAGACGTGAAAGTCCGTCTTCCTCCCACTTTCATGCCACGCGTTCGCCTCGAAGGAAAAGGGATGGTCATAGATAAGACAGAAATCTTCATCGGGGGTGGGATGGGATTCAGGGAGGATTTTTACAAAGGCCCACCCCGTGTGGGCAAAATGGATGGGACCGGCGGACAGCTTTTCAATGGGCTCGCTCACGCCCATTTTGGAAGAGAAGCTTTTTGCATCAGCCTTGCCGATGGAGTGGGCAATATCGAAAAGAAGGCCGAAGGCCACGTCCCTCGCCTCTTCTTTGCCCCGGTCATCGTAAAGTGAGGTGACCATGTCAAAGAATTCCTTTGACATGGAAGCGGCCCGCACCAGAATGTATCGTTCACCCGAAAAACTGACCAGCCCCTGCTGTGGATTCTCCTCCCTGTTCACGAAATAGCGCTCCACATATTCCTGAGCCCTGAGAAAAGCCGATGCGAAGGCCTCTGGAACCGAAGCGCTGATGGAGGTCTTTTTCATTATTTCTTGAATTCAGGTTTTCTTTTTTCCAGAAAGGCCGTGATCCCTTCCCTGGCGGCTTCGGCGCACGCGGTCTCCCCGAATCCCTCGTACCCGATCTCCAGGGCTTCCCTGAAACTTCCAGCAGCAGCGCCCCTTTCGATGGTCTTTACCACGATGGAAACGGCCTGCCTGCTCAAGGTCAGCTTTCCGGCCATCGGGTCGGCGGGGAGCACGATATTCGGTATCTCCACCCGCTCGTCCGGAATCCTCCGGATGTCACTTCCCATGTCCTTCACCAGGGCCACAGCCCGATCGATCATATCGGCATAATCTTCCGCCACATCATCCACCATGCCGATCTCCACGGCCTCCATGATTCGGATCGGTCTGCCCAGACAGATCATTTCGTGGAACAGGGACGCCCCATCCGGCCATTTCCTGTATGGCACAATGCAACCTCCGATGCCGGGAAGAATCCCCAATGTGATTTCAGGAAACTGAAACATGGCCTTTTTCGTGGCGACGATGGCGTGGCACCGGATGGCCAGTTCCAGGCCGCCGCCCAGCGCCAGGCCGTTGACTGCGGCCACGACAGGTTTTTCCATGGCATCCATGTACAATTGGACCTCTGCACAATCCTTTGCGTACTGGATGGAGGCTCCCCTATCGCCAAGCATCTTAGGAAACCTGCCGATATCGGCTCCGGCTGAAAAGGCAGCGGTCCCGTACCCCGTGATGACGAAACCCTTGACCGCCGGATCAGATCCATTTGCCTCAAGGACCTTCAATATCTCGTCCGCCACTTCATCATTCAGTGCATTCATGGCCTGGGGCCTGCGGATGGTGATAACCTTCACGCCCTCCTTATCGTCCACGAGGATGTTCCGGTTGAAATTCTGATAAAAGGAAAAGGTTTTACTAGGCCGGGGAAATCCGGCCCGCTCTTTTTCAAACTTGTTTGTGATCCTGCTTACCTCCGCCTCCCCCAGGGCGCGCATGACATCAAAGGGCCCTTTCCTGAATCCCAACGCGATCTGGCAGCCGAAATTGAGATCTTCCTTGGTGCCGATACCCCGGTCGATGATGTCAAAAGACTGGGAAAAGAAGATGCCCAGCATCCTGTCCCTGATGGTGCGCTTCAGGGAGTCGGGAACTTCGACACCGGCGCCGGGACGGTGGGTATGCCACCGATCAACCGAACCCAGAATGGAGGCAGGCCTGTAATGGGCTCCCTCCTCCATCTGGAGGGTGTTGGTCTCAATGATAATGGGATTGCCGTTGGCCATGTTCAGGACGAAAAAGGGTCCGGCATAGACGAATTCCTCCGCCACCTTGTCCACCTGGCTTGCGCTGGCCTCGTTCAGAAGGTACGCCGCTTCGTTACACCAGTTGTCAAAAATCCGGTCCAGCATGAAACAGATGGCGTTGTCCGTAATGATGGGGGCCTTGCCCGTTCGGGCAAAGAACCAGCACAGGTCATCCACGACGACCTGGTCTGCTTTTTCCCAGGTGATCACCTCCACCGGAAGACTCCGCCATGCCGGGGCGAAAAAATGGGTAACGGTCGCCCTTTCAGGCCGATTCATCCTGGAAAATATCCTGTCCGCAGGGATGGAGCTGGTGTTGGAGGTAATGATGGTATCATTCCTAACAATCCCCTCCACATTCTCAAAGATTTTCTGTTTGAGAGGAATATTCTCCGTTGCCGCCTCGATGACCAGGTCACAATTCTCAATGCGGTCATAATCCGTGGTGTAGTTGATGTTCTGGAGGACGGCTCCGGCCTTCTCCTCCTTCATCTTCTTCCGATCCACCGCCTTTCTTGCATAGCCGGAAAGTCTTGTTTCGGCGCTCTTCAGGGGTTCTTCCACCACATCCACCAGGAAGAGTTTGATGTCGGGAAGGGCGCTCTTCAGATAATATCCGATATCGGGCCCGATGGTGCCCGCCCCTATGACGGCGACCTCTTTCGGCAGGGGGCGACTCGTCCGTATGAGCAAAGGGTTACGGTAGGTATTGTATAAGGTCTTCTTCTGGTTCATTGGCTCCCTCCTACACTTAGATGTTTGTTACCGTTCCAGGGGTCAATCGTTCAGGGTTCAAGGTCCCGTTATGCCGACGCTGTTTGATCAGCCTTTTCAAGCGCCGCGAGTATTTTCTCCGGTGTTATGGGCAGGTCCTTTATCCGCACGCCGATGGCATTGTAGACCGCATTGGCGATCGCGGGGGCCGTAGGCACCAGGCCTGGCTCCCCCACGCCCTTGGCGCCGAAAGGTCCTTCAAGATCATGGGTTTCCACGCATTCTATATGGATGGGAAAATCCAGGTCCGGGGCGGAGAGGATCTTGTAGTCCAGAAAATTGGGATTCAGATTCCGCCCCCTGTGGGTCTTGTATTCCTCGTAGAGAGCATACCCCAACCCCTGCGCAATGGCCCCGTAAATCTGTCCCTTGATGGCCTGTTGGCTCAAGACCTGACCCACGTCGTGGGCGGCGACGAAATTGAGGACCTTCACCCTGCCCGTTTCCAGGTCCACTTCCACCTCAGCGCCCTGGGTCCCGAAGATATAAGTAGCCGACAGGTTCCCCCGGCAGGTCTTGGCGTCCAGCATCTGATTGCAGGGGTCGTAGAAGGCCTCGGTCACGATCATCGTCCCCTGCTCCCTGTAGTGGGCCGCCTTCAGGATATCGGCAAGGGTTACGCGCAGGTCGGGATTTTCCGGTTCTTCTTTCAGGAAAAGGACGTTTTCTTTCATATCAAATTCCGATGGGTCGCAAATCCGTTCGTAATCCAGGTCGGGAATCTGGAAATCCGGATTCTTCTTCTTCTTTTTTTTCATCTTACCCAAGATCCTCGGCATGAAATGTTCCGATGCCAGGTCAAAGATCTTTTTTCTCGCCTTATCCGCTGCCATGATAGTCGCATTGCAGGAGGTGAATGCGCCCCGGCTCGCATGGGTTCCCACGTCCCAGGGGCAGGTTGCGGTGTCTCCTGAAATGACGTCGATCTTGTCCGGTGTCACCCCCAGGGCCTCGGCCGTTGCCAGAGTCAGGGCGGTATTGAATCCCTGTCCCATCTCTACGCCGCCCGTCATGACGGAGACATTTCCAAAATCGTCCAGTTTCATGATGATGCCGGTTCCATCCGACCGATAGACGCGACCGGAACCACCCACATGAAAGAGAGAGGCCATCCCCACGCCCCTGGCCTTGTTTCCCTGTCTGCCCCGATCTTTTTCCCATTTGAGTTTTTCTGCAACGGTATCCAGGCATTCCGTCAATCCGCAGGTGGTGATATGCAGGCCCATGGGGGTGATGTCATCGGGGATATTGGCATTCCTGCGCCTGAATTCGTAGGGGTCCATGCCGACCGTTTCAGCCAGTTGGTCCAGGTTGCACTCCAGGGCCCACGCCGCCTGGGGATTTCCATAGCCCCGCATGGCCTGGCAGTAGGTGTTGTTCGTATAGACGATCCGGGTCTCGTAGCGGATGTTGGGCACCCGGTACAGGGAAGAGATGGGCAGCATCATGACACTGGGTGTGGTGGCGCCCCATGAGGTGTAGGCCCCGTTATCCAAAAGCATGTGGATATCCCTGAAAAGGAGCCTGCCTTCTTCGTCGCACCCCTGGGCGATATGGGTCTTTGAGGGCTGCCTCGGGGAAAGGGCCGTAAATTCCTCTTCTCTTGTGAGGACGATCTTGACCGGCCTGCCGGTCTTGTATGCGAGCAGGATGGCGATATACTCGTAACCGTGGGTATCCAGACCCGTTCCGAAAGATCCCCCAAGGGTGGGCACGACCACCCTGCTGTTCTTTCCCTTGAGCCCCATGTCCACCAATGCCTGGTTGAAGTCGTTCTGGGCAAGGAAGGGAATCTGGGTTTTCGTATGGATGAGCAGGTTGCTCTTCAGGTCGAATTCGGCGATACAGCCTGCCGTTCCCATGCAGGATTGCTGGATCAGAGGCGTCTCAAAATCGTCTTCCGCCCAGAAGGCGGCCTTTTCCCTGGCCTTTTCCACATCCCCGGCCCTGAAATTCCACGGCACGGGGACGAGGTTGTCTTTTTTCGGACGGCCCCGAGCATCCACCTCGTGGATGAGGGGGGCATCTTCGAGCAGGGACTCTTCCGGGGTAAACACGCCGGGCAATTCTTCGTATTCCACCTGTATGAGTTCTACGGCCTCTTCAGCGATCTCAGGGTCGATGGCGGCCACCGCCGCCACCTCATCACGAAACTGGCGGACTTTGCCTTTCTTCAAGGCGAAGTTGTCTTTAATGAACCCGATGCGGATTTCCGGCGTGTTGTAGCCGGTTATGACGGCCCGCACACCGGGGAGTTTCTCCGCTTTTGACGTGTCGATGTGCTTGATCCGGGCGTGGGCATAACCGCTGAACTTGATCTTGCCATACAGCATCCCCGGGCGGGTCAGATCGTGGATATAAACCGCCTTGCCCGCCGCCTTGTCGGGCGCATCAGGCCTTGGTGCGTCCGTGCCGATGAAACTGTACTCTTTCATGTATTACCCCCGTTCGGTAAGCCCGCCAGCTTTTTCGATGGACGCTACGATCTGGACATATCCCGTGCAACGGCAGAGGTTACCGGATATTCCCCTCTTGATTTCCACGTCGCTCGGATCCGGGTTCTCATCCAGTAGGGCCTTGGTGGACATGATCATGCCCGGCGTGCAAAACCCGCACTGAACCCCGCCATTTTTAACAAAGGCCTCCTGGATGGGGTGCAGTTGATTGCCTTCCCCCACCAGTCCCTCCACGGTGGTCACGGATTTTCCCTCCACCTCAAACGCCGGGTAGAGGCAAGAATCGACGCTCAGCCCCTCCACCAGTACCGTGCAGGCGCCACACTCTCCCTGACCGCAGCCTTCCTTGGTCCCTTTCAACTGGAGGTCCTC
>CAYUCJ010000018.1:0-19588 GCA_964443285.1 uncultured Desulfobacteraceae bacterium
AGTCTACAAACTCAAATCGATTCCTCGCCGTGATACAGCCGGGCAGACTGCTCCAAAGATTTGAGCCCTTAAAATAAAATAGGGTGGCCCTTTTTCCTCTTACAAAATTTGTTCAAATCTATCGACTATAGCGTTTTTTTCTTGACAAGAGATATATGATCATATATCAAAGATCGTCAAATATTAGTCAATTGCCGGCGTGTCACCCCCGGATTAGCAAGTGATTATTCTTCCTGTCAGCTGGCTGAGGCAAGGATAGTCGAGTTACGATTCTTACCCCGAGACAACAAGAGTTCACCAAAAATTAAGTAAGACAGAAGGAGGACAACTTTCATGAAACTACGTGGAAAGGTGGGTGTGGTCACGGGAGCGACTTCAGGAATTGGTCGAGCCATTGCGATCGAATTTGCTCGGGAGGGAGCAAATATTACAGCGGTTGGGAGAAATCCAGACCAACTGGAAGAGACTAAGAACACAATTGAGGCAGGAGGTGGGGTGTGCCTAGTGATAAAAGCGGATCTCCGGAACCTGCCGGAAATTGACAGAGTAGTTCAAAATACGCTCGATAGGTTTGAAAGAGTTGATCTGCTTGTAAATTGTGCCGGGATATTTGAGACTTGCGATTTCCTCGAGACCTCGGAGGACTTGTTCGATCGAACGATAGCGATCAATTTGAAGAGCTTATTCTTCATGTCACAAAGGGTAGCAAAAGAGATGAAGAAGCAAGGTAACGGAGGAAAGATCATCAACTTCTCCTCTATTGGTGGGGGGACAGTCGGATTTCCTACCGGCTCCGTCTATTGCTCTTCCAAGGGCGCGATTGTCAGTTTGACTCAAACGCTCGGTGTAGAGTTGGCGCCTTACAGGATCAATGTTAACGCCATATGCCCCGGCAACATACGAACTCCCATGAATGAGCAGAAACTCGCCGATCCAGACTACCTAAAGGCTATGCTGGATATGACCCCCTGGGGCAGGATCGGCGAAACTTCGGATATTACTCCGGCGGCTGTCTATCTTGCTTCGGATGAATCGGACTACATGACGGGTACTAAGCTTGTCGTAGATGGAGGCTGGTCGTGCCCATAGTTTGATCGAGAAGTCGGATGAGTGTCCCTGTGCTGGGCAGGCAAGGCATATCCGGTTTGAAGAGTTATGGAGTTGGCACATCAGCGGCAATAACCTTCATTTCAAAGTTAATCGGGGGTCTACCGAAGCCACATGCACACGCGTATTTAAATGCAACGGCGACATTGAGAAAAATGCAGCGGCCGAAGAATGTGGCTCGTGAACAAGAGGGACAAATCAGGAAATGGGGCAACTTTGTAACATAACTTCTGCAAGGTATGGAGGTCACAATGAAAAGGACGAGATGCTTTATCGTATTGGGAGTTGCTTTGTTCTGCTTCGCGGTGCCTGTTTCACAAGCCGGCGCAGGGCAGAAGACATTCAAGATTGGTCTTGATCTCACTTTCAGTGGTGCTGCCGGGGCATGGGGGAAGATTTTTAAAAACGGGGACCAAATGGTGGCCGATTATTTTAACTCCAAAGGTGGTGTGAAAATCGGCGGAGAGAGTTACCAAATTGTATTTGTCGAGGGGGACAATGGATTTACGGCCGAAGGCGGCGCGAACGTCGGTCGAAGGTTGATCGATGCCGACAAGGTCCGAATGATCCATGGCGGTATTGTCACCCAGGACACTCTTGGTTTACAGGAGGTATCCGAGCCTGCAAAGGTGATCAGCATGACCACTGGCGCAGCCGATGAGGTGATACGAAAGGATGCCGGTAAGAAGTATTCTTTTCGGGCCTATATCAGTTACTCCGAAACCTATCCGGCAATGTTGAAGTGGCTGTCACGGGTTCATCCGGACAAGAAAAGGATCGCTTTACTCGACCTAAACTATGACAGCTCCTGGAGGGGTCACAAACTGATAAACCAGAATGCCCCGAAATTCGGCCTCGAGGTCGTGTATGACGATTACTACGACAAAGGCACCAAAGACTTTTATCCCTTTCTTACTAAAGCGTTGGCCAAAAAACCCGACGTTTTCTTCAATGCGGGCTCTCCACCACCTGAATGGGCACTCAGAATCAAGCAGGCCCGGGAGTTGGGCTACAAGGGCCTGTTCATGGAAAATCATCCGCTTGAACTGGAGACCATGGCGGAGATCGCTGGCGCTGAAAACCTTGAGGGGCTAATCGGGATCGACTACGTGACCGAAGGAAAGCTGGCGTCGGAAGCGACAAAAAATTTTCGGGCAACCTACATAAAGAAGCATGGGCATTGGGATCCGTTTGCCATTATGGTTGCTCCCCCCCTTGCGGTTATTTTGCAGGCTTTCGAAAAGGCCGGGTCACTGGACTCCGACAAGGTGGTCCCGATTCTCGAATCCGGCAAGGAAACACCCAACTTCACGGGGATCACCGGGGCTTTTGGGGGCATGTCCCGATACGGTCGGAATGCCCAATGGCTTTGCCCGCAATATATCCATGTGGCCAAGGATGGAAAAGCTGTTCCGCTCATGAACGGAAAGGTGACCATCCAAGATATGCTGGCCGGTGATTAGAGACTTCTTAGGGCATGGGTCCAGTTTGTTCCGGACCCACATCTTATATGAAATAGACGATACCAGCTAGAGTGGGAAGATTATGTCGTTTGTACTGGTTTTTCAGGCGCTCACTAACGGCTTGGTCAACGGCATGGTCTATGCGTTGACGGCCGCGGGCTTTTCTCTGATTTATGGCCACGCAAACATATTATTCTTTGCACTTGGCGAGATCTACATGTTGGGAGCGGTCCTGACCTATGTGTTCATAACTCAATTTGGTATCCCCTATTTTGCCGCACTTGGTATTTCCATTCTGATTTTGGGCTTTTTTGGAGTCTTTCTTGAACGGTTCTTTTTTCGCTACCTGGAGGGAAAGGACGGGTTGGTTTTCGCTTTGGCTTCACTGGCTCTGGCCATGCTCATAAGCGGGATAGCCCTGGAGACCTTCGGTGAACGAGGAAAAGCCATTTCAGCCCCCGTCAAAGGCATCATCAACATGTCAGGTGTAATATTGCCGAGCAGCAAATTGATGATCGTGATCATTTCATTGGCCCTCCTGTTGGGCCTGCATTTCTTTTTCAAGTTAACTCGATCAGGTCGGGCCATTCGTGCTGTTTCCCAGGAGGCGGATGCTGCCCAATTGGTCGGCGTCTCCCTGAATTACGTCAAAGGTCTCACTTTCTTCCTGGCGCTAGCCGTTGCTGCAGGCGGCGGCGGCTTGATTGCTCCGCTCTACTACGTTGACGTATTCATGGGAGCGCCGATCCTGATGACTACCCTGATTGTCGTGGTTTTGGGAGGACTGGGAAGCTTCCCGGGTGCTATCGCCGGTGGTCTTTTCATTGGAATCATCGAGAGCTTCGGCTACACCTTTCTTGGGGGCATCACCACAATGGTCAGCTTCTTCATCGTTATTTTCATTTTGATCATCAAACCCGAGGGCCTCTTTGGCCATGAATAGAAATTTCTCCGCACAATCCATCGGTCTGTTGGCGTTTACCGCCGCATTAACGCTGGTACCGCTCTGCACCAGGAGTCCGTATGTGCTTAACATCGGCATTTTCATCGGCATTCATATTCTGCTGGCTTCTTCCAACCGACTGATTTTGAAGACAGGGCTATGGTTTATGGGGCACGCGGCCTTTTTTGCTATCGGTGTCTACGCCCTGCTGTTGGCCAGGCTGTTTCTTGGCTTGAATTATTGGGTTGCTTTTCCTTTGGCCGGAATTGCATCCGGCTTGGTGGCCTTGGGACTGGGATATGCCACTTCCCGGGTAAAAGGCGTCCCTTTTGCCATCATAACCATTGCTTTTGTTGAAATAGTAAGATTGACAATCATTAAATTTGGCGGTGGACATCCTATCAAATGCCCTCCACCGGAAGCACTGTTGACCATGAATTTCAATTCCAAAGTGCATTATTACTATTTCATTATGGTACTGGTGATCGGATCTTTTGTCTTCCTGGCCCGCATAGAGAGATCGCGAATAGGCGGCGCGATTGCAGCCATAGCTGTAACCGAATCACTGGCCGAAAGTGTCGGTATCAATACTACCCGCTACAGAGTGGTCGTCATGGCCGCAAGCTGCTTCGTTGCCGGGCTGGCGGGAGCCTTTTTTGCTCCATATGTTGAGGTGGTTGGTTACTCGACCTTTACCTTGACAGCATCCATACTTATTCTTTTTTTTGTGGTCATCGGCGGCATTGACTCCTTGTGGGGGCCGGTAGTCGGGGCTACCTTCATGACGCTCTTGCCCGAATTCCTTCCGGGGAGTGCGGCTGTTCAGAACATACTGAATGCTTCTATTGTCTTGGCCTCTCTATTCTTCCTGCCCGGGGGTTTGATCACCTTGCCAAGAGTAATAAGGGCGCGAAGCCTGCGCACCCTGCCGCAGTTGATAAGACAATGGAGCGGACCAGTGGTTGATTGGAGTCATAAGAGAAAGTCATGATTCTTGAAATTAAGGACCTGGGTAAGGAATTCGGAGGAGTGGTGGCTCTGAAAGACGTGGGCTTGACCGTGCGGCCGGGGGAGATCCTGGGCATCATCGGCCCCAATGGTGCGGGAAAAACGACCTTGTTCAACGTGATCACCGGCTTTCAGCGCCCTACCCGGGGGAAAGTGTTTTTCGACGGCCGAAACATCACCGGTCTGAAGCCGAGCCGAATAGCTAGGCTGGGACTTGTTCGAACCTGGCAGCTCGTGAACCTCATCCCAAACAGGACCGCGTTGGAAAATATTCTGATGGCTTATCACCTGGAGCGCCGCGTCGGCGTTCTTGGTGCGCTCCTGAATACGCAACTCTCGCGTTCTGAAGAGAGCTCCATCCGGGCCAAGGCTTTAGAACTGATGGACAGCATAGGGCTGACGGAGATCAAGAATGATGCAGCATATGCTTTGCCATACGGACTCCAGCGCCTCCTGGGAGTCTGTCTTGCATTGGCCGCCAATCCTAAGCTCCTGCTCCTGGATGAACCTACCGCAGGAATGAGTGGATCGGAAACGGCGAGCATGATAGAAAAAATTCAGAGTGTCCGGGGAAAAGGGGTCACTGTAATGCTTGTCGAACATGATATGAAAGTCATCATGAACACCTGTGATCGTATCTTGGTTTTGAACTTCGGCATGAAGATAGCGGAAGGAGATCCAACAGAGATCTCGAATAATTACGAAGTCATAAAGGCCTATCTGGGATTTGAGAATGGGAACGACCAGTTTATTGATTGAGCTGGATGATGTGAGAGTCAGCTATGGAGGAGCAGGGGTGCTCTGGGGCGTTTCGCTTTATGTTGAGGAAGGAAAGGTTGTTTGTCTGATCGGGGGCAACGGGGCAGGTAAAACTACTACATTGAGAACCATATCCGGGTTGAAGCGCCCGAGTGGAGGTGAGATCAGATATAGAGGAGAGAGCATCACCCGGAAATCGCCGCCTGAAATATTGGCCTTAGGGATTTCTCATGTGCCCCAGGAAGGAAGGATCTTCAGGGATATGACCGTGTATGAGAATCTGAAGATGGGCGCCTACCTCCGAACAGACAAATCAGGAATTGCCGAGGATCTGCAGACCATCTACGAACATTTTCCTATATTGCAGAACCGCTCCAAACAACTGGCAGGCGCTTTAAGCGGGGGAGAGAGACAGATGCTGGCCATAGGCCGTGCCTTGATGAGCAAGCCCCGTATGCTGATAATGGATGAGCCGACATTGGGATTGGCTCCAATAATGGTCAAGATGCTGGTGGGAATCATATCCAAACTCAACGACGCCGGAATCAGTGTCATTCTCGTTGAGCAGAATGCGGATTTCGCCCTCAAGATTGCGCATTATGGCTATGTAATGGAAAGAGGCAAAATCGTCACACAGGGAAATACAACGGAACTCCTGACGAACGACTTCGTAAGGAAGGCGTATCTCGGAATCTAGGTGTCAAAAATTTGGCAAGTGTCTGATGATCAAGGAGGCAGCGAGAAATGACGGAAGGAAATAGACCAACGACAGCAATAGAGCCCTATATGATGATGATTCTGTCAAAGCGACTTGAAGCCATTGCGAGAGAAATGACCAACACAACCCTCAGGGCCGCACGTTCGGGGGTGATGAATCTGGCGAGGGACTTCTCGTGCAGTATCGTTACGGGGGACGGCCGGCTTCTTTTTATCGTGGAAGGCCTTCCCGTCCATCTCGCGAACTCCGACATCACGGTCAAAGGCACGCTGAAACTATTCGAGGGCGATATCCACGAAGGAGACGCTTTTTTGAACAACAGTCCCTACCATGGGAACACCCACCCTGCCGACCACACCATCATGGTCCCGGTGTTCTTTGAGGGCGAATTGATGTTTTTTGCGGTCGTCAGGGGTCACCAGGCTGATATCGGCAATTGCCAGCCCACAACCTATATGCCCTATGCCAGGGACGTTTTCGAAGAGGGAGCGATCTATTGGCCGGGAGTCAGGGTGCAGCGGGAGTATAGAAATGTGGAAGATGTGATCAGGATGGGCAGGGTGAGGATTCGTGTTCCCGACCAGTGGTATGGGGACTATCTGGCCATGGTCGGGGCATGCAGGATCGGCGAGCGAAGGCTGAAGGAATTCTGCAATAAATACGGCAAGGAATACGTGAAAACGTTCACTGAAGCCTATATGGATTATGGCGAGGCTTGTATTGTGAAGGAGATCAAGGGACTTCGGAAGGCCCATCTGCAGTATGAGACCAGGTATGACCCCGTACCCGGGGTCGCAGATGACGGCATACCGGTTAAAATCGAAGCTGATATTGATCCCGAGGCCGGCTATATCTACATCGATGTGACGGACAACATTGATTCGGTTCCCGGCGGGCTGAATCTCTGCGAGGCAACCACCCGAGCCAGTGCCACCGTCGGAGTTTTGTGCAACCTGGACCCCGAGATACCGCATAATGACGGAACGTTCAAAAGGCTCCCGGTGAAGATGGCTGAAGGTAAGGTCGTGGGTTACACGTCACACCCAGGATGCATGTCGGTGGCCACCAACAGCGTAGCTGAAAGGCTGGCGAATGCCTCTGGAGCCATGTTTGCTTCTTTAGACTCCGAACACGGAATAGCCGAACATGGGACAGGCCTGCCTCCGTCCGTTTCGGTTATCTCGGGCTCTGACCGGCGGAAGGGGAGCAAACCGTATTGCAACCAGATTGTATGTGCAGTCTGTGGGGGAGGCGCACTGAAGGGCTATGATGGCTGGTTGACCCTTGAACAGCCCGTATGCATGGGTACAATAAACTGCGACAGCATTGAAATAGATGAGCAGAAATACCCCATCATGGTCAAATCCCGCACCATACACGAGGATAGTTCCGGGCACGGGTGTTGGCGCGGCGCTCCCGGGAGAAGGGTGGAACTTCTACAGAGGGGGACGCCGGGCGAGTGGGCCTATATCAACGACGGGCATTTCAACCCTCCAAAAGGGGTCAACGGGGGATTGGCCGCCGCTCCGTCTGATGTGTGGAAATACAGGATATCCAACCTGGGCAGCATGTGGGAGGCAGACAAAGACAGGAAGTTCCAGAAAGAGAGCCTTCCTCAAATGGCGGTGATCACCTTGCAGGCGGAGACAGAAGTCATGGTTTCCGAGGCGCCCGGAGGCGGTGGATTTGGGGACCCCCTGGAGCGAGATCCGGAAAAGGTTCGATGGGATGCGAGGGAGGAATATATCTCCCTGGATTCGGCACGAGATATTTATGGCGTTGTGCTGGATACGGGGCCTGAATTATACAGGGTCGATTACGAGGCCACTGAAAAGCTGAGGAAAGAGCTTCTGGAGAAAAGGGAGAAATAGAAGATGAATCTCAGGATCAGTACGGATATTGGGGGGACCATCACGGACCTGGTTATCTGTGATGAAAAAGGCGCCATGCGGGTGTACAAATCCTCGACAACTCCTAACAAATACAGTGAGGGTATCATGAGGGCAATGGAGGTGGCGGCCCAGGAAATGGGGAGGTCTGTTGCCGATGTCCTCAAGGAGTGCAGCAGCTTTGTCGGGGGATCTCTTGTGCATGGATCCACCATTACAACCAATGCGGTGCTCCAGGGCAGGGTGGCGAAAGTGGGCCTGATTTGCACGAGGGGACACAGGGATGTCCTGACGATCAGGCACGGCGGAGAAAAGCGCAACCCTTACAACCTCAAAG
This sequence comes from uncultured Desulfobacteraceae bacterium, assembly GCA_964443285.1. GTDB lineage: Bacteria > Desulfobacterota > DSM-4660 > Desulfatiglandales > Desulfatiglandaceae > CAYUCJ01. Next base: position 8,225 of record CAYUCJ010000018.1, read on the forward strand.
AAGAATACGCAGAGCCGTATGTTCCCAGGTATCTGACCATGGAAGTAACGGAAAGGATCAACTCGGAGGGGGAAATCGTCGTTCCCCTTGATGAAGAAGACGTCCGGCGGGCGGTCACGCGGCTCAAGGAATACAAGGTGGAAGTAATTGCTGTCTGCCTCTTGTGGGACATCATGAATCCTGCGCACGAACAGCGCATAGGCGAGATCATTCAGGAGGAATGGCCCGGCGTTCCCTATGTCCTTGCTGCTGACTTGAATCCCTGCCTGCGGGAAGTGTGGAGGACGTCCTCGGTGTGCATAGATGCCTCCCTGATTCCCATCGTAGGTGATTACATGAGAGATCTGGATACCACCTTGAGAGAGAGCGGATACCGGGGTGAACTGTCCATGCTTACCTCGACGGGAGGCATCATGTCCGTGGAGGAGAGCCTAGCCAAGCCTATCTACAGCATTGACTGCGGTCCGGCGATGGCCCCCGTGGCCGGAAAGGTCTTCGGGAAACTGGAGCGGGAATCAAACCACGTGCTCATCATGGACATGGGAGGAACCAGTTTTGACATAAGTTCCGTGATCGATGGGAGCATCGCCGTCACGAGAGAGGCCAAGATCAGCGGGTATGATCTGGGCGTGGCCAAAGTTGACAGCCGATCCATTGGCGCAGGAGGAGGGAGTATCGCATGGGTTGACCCAGGGGGTCTGTGTCATGTAGGACCCCAGAGCGCCCAGGCCGTGCCCGGTCCGGCCTGCTATGGCAAGGGTGGTGAGGAGCCCACAGTGACCGACGCCAATCTGATGCTGGGATTTCTGGATCCCGAGTACTACCTTGGAGGTCGGATGCGCTTGCATCCGGAGCTCGCAGAGAAGGCGATCATGGAAAAGGTGGCCAAACCACTCAATCTGTCTTTGCGAGATGCCGCCTATACGATCTACACGGGGGTCAACGTCAACATGGTGACGGCCATCGAGGAGTTGACCATCTGGCAGGGAATTGATCCCAATGAATATCTCTTTGTTGGCGGGGGTGCTGCTGCCGGATTGCATGTGATACCCATATGTCAGGAACTGGACACCAGGGAGGCCTTGATACCGAAGACCGCTGGAGGCCTGAGTGCCGTGGGTGGTCTTTTTGGGGACATGGTTGGTGAGTACGCATCCGGGTATCTGACAGAGAGTCATGCGTTCAACTTCGAGGAAGTCAATGCCAGGCTGGAGGGTTTGGAGCGAAAAGCAATCGCTTTTCTTGACAGGAGCGAGATACCGGAATCGAAACGCCGCCTCGAATTCTTTTGCGAAGCCAGATACCCCTATCAAATCTGGGAATTGCCGGTGCCTCTAAAGGTGAACCGCTTCAAAGATGATAAAGACTTGCTACAACTGGTCGAGGATTTCCATGCCGTGCATGAGCGTGTCTTTGCCGTTCGGGAGGACACGTATATTGAATGCATCCATTGGCGGGTAAGGGCTGTGGGGGTTGTCGACAAGCCGAAGCTTGTGGACACGCCCCTTGTAGGGAAGGACCCGTCATCCGCATTCGTGGGAACGAGGAAGGTTTACCTGGGACCCGAAATTGGAGAGATGGAAGCATCCTGCTACCGCGGAGACAGCTTGAAACCGGGAAACGAGATCGCACCCCCGAGTATCATACAGGAAGATACGACGACACTGGCCGTGCTGCCGGGCAGCAAAGTGAGCGTGACCAGATATGGGAACTATTTGATTGAGCTGGGATAAAGGTCTCAGAGAGCGGCGAACCTGGAAATCGACCGTCTTAGCCCCACTCAGGAAAGGTTAGGAACAAATGGTGCTAGAGGCAATTAAGGTTATAACCATTCAGCATTCAGTTTATGAGAAGGTGATGCGGGCCATTGTCTCAGGAAAAATTGTCCCGGGGCAAAGAATCACCATAGAAGGCCTGGCCGGCGAACTGGACGTGAGTGCCATGCCGGTGCGTGAGGCCATTCGACGGCTGGAGGCAAACGGGTTCGTTACCGTGAACAGAAGAAAAATCCTGGTGAGGGAGCTTTCCCCTGATAACGTTCACCAAACCCTGGAAGTTCGGCTTCTATTGGAGTGCCATGCGGCCGAAAGGGCGGCCAAGAACAGGGGTCAGGAGACACTGGATCGGCTTGAGGAGCTCGTTGGGCAGATGGATCGGCCAATTGATCCTGAGTCCTATCTGAAAACGAATAAACAGTTCCATGATACGCTATACAGGGATTGCGGGTTACCTGTCATTCAAGAGCTCATTGATTCCCTGTGGGAGCGCTACAGTCCCTACCTGCATATTCTTCTGCAAAATGATGATGAATGGCATACCCTGGACCTCAATCAGAACCACAGAAAGATTCTTGAGGGGATGCAGAGGAAAGATCCTGTTGAAGTTCGGAAATACCTGGAAAAGGACTTATCCGGAGCCGCCGACAATATTTTGAAGATGCTTGAAAAGGGCGAAGCGTCCGTGGAAATGAACTAAGAGGGCTATACTCTTTTCGTATAGACATCCGTAGGGTCAAGGCGACAGGACTTGCGAAAAACTGTGGGCTTCAGCCTTGACTGGGCAACTCCAACGGCCACGTGCGCGATGCAGGCAACACAGAGTGAGTTCTCTTTCGAGAAAATGCGTGGGCAGCCCATGAATGATATTCCATCGACTATCTGTTCCATCGATTCCATCCTGAACGCACGGACATTAGCTGTCGTCGGTGCTTCCAGTGACCCTGGTAAATTCGGGTATATGACAACAGACTCTATCCTCAAAGGCGACTATGAAGGCAGGCTTTACACCGTAAATCCAAAGGGTGGAGAGATACTGGGGATTCATGCCCACAAAAGTTTAGGCGATGTACCGGAACCGCTTGATGCCATTGTCGTTATCGTGCCCGCAAAGTTGGTTCCGGGCGTGCTCAAGGAGGCCGCCGCCAAAGGGGTCAGAGGAGCAATCATCCAATCGGCCGGGTTTCGTGAGGCGGGCAGGGAGGACCTGGAAGAGGAAATCTTGACCATATCAAAAGAGTATGGGATACGTTTGATGGGACCTAATATTCAGGGGATCAACTACCTGCCGAACAAGCTTTGTGCCATGTTCTTCCCGGTCATCAAGAGGAAAGGCCCTCTCGCGATTGTTTCACAAAGTGGGTCGGTAACGGCTGCCTTATCGGAGTGGGCGGATCGGGACGGATTGGGCATTGCGGCAGCCATCAACCTCGGCAATCAGACGGATATCTGTGAGTCGGACTATCTCGAGTTCCTTGCGCAGGACCGCAATACACAAACCATTGTCATGTACATCGAGGGCATCAAGGACGGGCAGCGGTTTCTGGAGGCAGTTAAGAAGGCCACTGCCAGGAAACCGGTAGCCATACTGAAGGCCGGTCGAAGCGAGACAGGCGCCAGGTCGGCGGCATCCCATACCGGTTCCATGGCCGGCAGCCATGAAGTCTTTTCTGCGGCCTGCCGGCAGTATGGCGCTGTATCTGTTCGGGACCTGGTGACTCTGTACGATTCCGCAAAAGGCCTGGCCTGCATAAAGAAACCAAAGGGCATGCGGCTGATGATCATCTCCACCTCAGGGGGTGCTGCCACACTTTCCGCGGATGAGGCTGAGGGATTAGGGTTAAGCATCCCCAGGCTGCCCGCCGAACTCAAGGGTGAATTGGAGAGGCTTGCGCTGTCCCCCCTGGCGCATTTATCAAATCCGTTGGACCTGGCCGGAATAACGGCGAGTCATTTCTTGAAGACGGCTCAACTGGTGGACCGATCCGGCATAGCAGATACCGTCCTTATCAACTTTGCTGATCCGGTGGCCGGTGGGATTGAAGTCATCAAAACGCTTGCCTCGGAACTCAGTGCGAGCCTTGCAGTGACCTATATGGGTGGGGGGGAACACGAGAAGCGGGGAAGTGTGGAGATCCAAAAGATGCGTGTAGGTGTCTTTCCCTCGCCGGAACGTGCGGTGAGAGGTATTGCAGCAGCGGCCTGGAAAGCAGGGTACGATCGCACACTGATCAAATGATTTCCTTCGCCTCTCGATATTGAAGGGCTTAGTGATTTGATTGCTCCTGTTTCAAACCTGGTGACGAACGAACCGCGTCAAGAAGCCGGAGCTGAATCCCCTGCCGGTTTGTGAGAATGGGGTCTTGGTTTTGATGTCTGACTGTTGTGGCAGATTTTGGATTTAGCGTGAGGCCAAAAGGATAGAAGAGACAGTCTCTGGGGAAAAAATGACAAATACAGCAATCATGAAAGTCGCTGTTATAGGGGCAGGGAACCAAGGTCCCAAAATTGCCTATCGGTGCGCTGTTTCGGGCATTGAAACGACACTCTGTGACAAGTTCAGCAAAGCCCTCGAGGGTGGGAAAAAACACCTTATGGAATACCTTGACCAGGAATTGAGTGTCGACGAGGCGGCCGTGGCCAGAAGGAGGCTCAGGTTTACCCTCAGTTTGGCGGAAGCTGTCGAAGACGTTGATTTGGTTATTGAGGCCGTGCCTGAGAATGTGGGCCTGAAGCAGCAGTTGTGGACGGAAATAGACGCTCTGGCCTCCCTCAAAACGCTTATTTGCACCAACTCTTCCTGTCTGCCGTGTTCGCGCCTGGCCGATGCCACCTCTCGACCTGAGAAAGCCTTCAACGTAAATTTCTCTGATCCGGTACATGACGACCTAGTCGAGGTCATGAGGGGGGTAACAACATCAGACGAGACGCTCATTGCAGGGATAAATTTTGTTCGTTCTCTTAAGATGGTTCCGGTTGTGACCTATAAAGAAATCATGGGCTTCTCCTTTAACCGTATCTGGCGGGCCATAAAAAGGGAGGCGTTGCATTTGGTGGATGATGGCTTTTCAAATTATGAAGATGTGGATCGGGCCTGGATGCTGGAATTTGGAACACCCTATGGACCTTTTGGACTGATAGACATAATTGGCCTGGATGTTGTTAGAGATATCGAAGAACACTATTACCAGGACAGCAGAGATGAGAGAGACCTCCCCCCAAAGCTGCTGCATGACATGATTGCAGAAGGTCGGCTTGGAGTTAAGAGCGGCAGAGGTTTCTACGAATACCCCAACCCGGCTTACAAGGATACAGCCTGGTTGACAAAGCAAGGACAATACGAAGAAGACATTGAGGCAAAGTTGAAAGCGCTTAAGGAAAAGTCATAGGAGGACAAAAATGGGAAAAAAGCTTGAATATCTTTGGAACTATGCAAATTCCTATGAGTTCATGGAAAAAACACAAAATGGCCTGCCCCCGGTGATTATTTGCGTGGCGTGCAACGGCGGCGTGCAAGGGAAAGAGTACATCGAAAATTTGCCTGAAACCGTCGAAGAAATTGCCGATTCAATTTACGGAGCGTATAAAGCGGGGGCATCGATGGTACATATTCATGCTCGGGACCCCCAAAACCTCGCAAACTGTGCTCGCACGACAGAGGTCTGGTATGAGACGAACAAAAAAGTTCGAGAGCTGTGTCCGGATATCATTATCAATAATACTACAGGAGGAGGTTTGGATATGACCATGGAAGAGCGGCTATCCTGTTTAGACGCCGGTCCAGAAGTAGCCTCCCTAAACCTGGTTCCGGATATGAGCAAGTTCAAAATGAAAGCACGCAAGCCGCCCCTACCCCATCCGCATCCGCCAGTTGAGTACGATGATTGCATTCCATTTTCCTATAAGCTTGTAACCAGATTCGCAACAGAGATGAAAAAGCGCGGCATAAAGCCGGAACTGGAAACATATCATACAGGAGGTGCATGGGTAATAAGAGATTTGATTGAGCAGAATCTCATTGAAAAACCTTACTGGATACAAACCGTAATGGGATATCAGACCTCGAGTTTCCCTACCGTAGATAATGTTGTCGGCATTTTGCGGGAACTCCCTAAGGGCAGTCTTTGGCTCTGCTCGGGAATAGGCATCTTTCAGCTCCCTATGACTACATTAGCAATCCTGATGGGGGGACATAGCCGGGTCGGAATGGAAGACAATATCTATTATCGCCGTGGGGAAAAGCTGAAGAGTAACGCCCAGGTGGTAGAACGGACAGTACGCATCGCCCATGAATTAAACCGCGATATCGCGACGCCGGCTCAGGCCAGAGAGATGCTGGGCCTGTCTCCTACCCCAAGCAAATACTAGATGAATTGGTGTTAAAGTCCATCCCCTCCTTGGGCGCGTTGATGACTTTTTCCAAAGTCATCAACGCCTTAACGTCTCATTTTTGTGGGCCAAATGCTCCAGTAAGGAGCTTGGGGCTCCCGCAGTTCATAGCTCCCCATTTAACAACCACCCCTATCCAATCCTACTGTACTCACGCAATATCCTTTGGCACAAAAGTGTCTACCCCAATACCGTCAGAAGGAGCCTGGCAGCCGTTCCGCCAAAGAGCGGATATGGCGGTCATCGGTTCCGCAGCAGCCGCCCAGTATCTTCATGCCAAGTTCCTGATGGAGCCCGGCAACCATTTGCCCGAAAGTTTCAGGCGCTTCCTCCAATAGGGCGGCGCTGTTGTCCAGTTCTTCAGGGTTGAGTGCCGCTGTGTTGGCCAGCAGGCCGATAACCCGCTGCCGGACAACGGGGGATGAATTGACTTCGTGCAGCAGGGCGGTTTTAAATATGGAGGCATGCGTGCAATTGACCAGATAGGCCAATGGTTCCGGGCTGACCGCGCTGTCGACAGCGGCAATGGCTTCTTTCAGGGGCGTTCCGTCCAGAAGCGTGCCTTCGGGGCGTGCAATAAAACTGACGAGGTAGGGTTTCCCGGTGGCAGCCAGGGCCGCTGCAAGTCCGGTTGCTTCACTGAGGGCGGGAAGCGTGGCGGCTAGAAGGAAATCGACTCCGGATTGCGCCAACTTTGCGGCCTGCCAGGAATGGAATTCTTTTGCCTCAGATATTTCAAGGGCTTCAGCCGGCCTATAAGCATCGCCTCGGCAGCTCAGCAGCCCACCGATAACGACCTTTTGGGCATACTCCCCGTAACGGTTGCGCAGTCCGTCCAGAAACCGGAAATTGTCGGCGTTTACGTCCCTATCCGCATAACCGGCTGCCGTGATCCGCTCATGACTGGCTCGCCAGGTGGGAGTGGATAGAAGGAGCGGCAGGCCGAACTGAAGGCCGATGTCCAGATACTGGCGATAAATGGTCTCAAGGGCCTTTCGCTTTGCATCGTCATAGATAAAACCAGAATTGATGATATGGGGATCGAGTTCAAGACCGCTGCTGCGTCGCAACCGTTCGATGACAGCCCCCTCCGCAAGGATGCAGAGAGACCGCCTGAAAAGTTCCGGCAGTGGGATACTGATACCTTTCTCCATTTCTACAATACTCCTTCCTTTCACTTTAAAGCCCGAGAGCGCTTTCACATTCCCTATAAAAGATCTGCCCCCTTTGCGTCCCCAGCTTTTTTGAGGTCTTCGGCTATCGAGACCAGACTAGATTCTCAGGACGCAATACAGTTGATGGTCGCTGAACCCGGTAACACCGAATGAGAGTCGGAGTTAGTCGAATACTTCCGCCGTGCAATCCATTAGTTGCAACTCCTCAAGACCGTTCCATAACCGTCACCCCTCGGCTACCTGATATGCACGGTGATCGCGTGTTCCCTCACACCATTGTTTCCATACCCAAGTACATTCCAATCCGCGTTCACAGGTTGCGGATTCCCCTGCGGATCGATTGCTCGGGACATCAGTGTGAAATCCCCTTTTTCTCCGACTTCCCAGATGTACTGCCATTGGCGCCAGGCAAATGCTTCATGAGGACCGATGAATTGGGCATCCGCCCAACTCTTTCCGTTGTCCACCGACACCTCAACCCGTTCCACATCGGATTCGCCTGCATAGGCTGCACCGAGTATGACTATGGTGCCGACGCCCAGCTCTTCGCCCTTTAGCGGTTGAGTGATGAAGGACTTTGTTTTCAGCTTTGTGACGACCTCACCGGACTTGGGACCCTGTTCCTTTTGGAAGATACGGTAAACACTGTCCATAAAAAATCCCTCATAGGGACGATCCAGTACATTGATTTTCCAGAGCCACTTTACGCAATTGGCTCCCGTCCAGCCCAAAGTCAACGCACGCAGGGGATACCCATGTTTCAACGGCAAAGGTTCCCCGTTCATCTCATAGGCGAGAAGAGCGGTGGACATGGCCTTCTCAATGGGAATACTTCGGATGAATTTGATACCTGCTGAGCCAAGAGGTTGATCCTGCCCTTCGAAATTCACATGTTTTGCACTACTCTTCAATACGGCTTTCCCCAAAATATCCCGTAGCCAGACACCTCCATAAACAGCATTCCCAACCCCTCCGATGGTCCACGGATTGCCTCTTGCCTTCTCTTTGAGTAGAGAGCGACTATTGCCGGAACATTCAAGGGTATTTGCGACAATAACCTTGGGCATTCGAAAAATCCCGTCCATGGTCATCTGCAGTGGATTCTCAACCGCCCCGCCAATCGATAGCTCCCACTTCTCTAAGGAGACGGGTTCAGCGGGAATTGCACCCTGATTTCGCTTAAAGAATAAAGAATTAGCGGTGATCCACGAACGTAAGGATTCGACCGGGGTTTCGGCGTTCAGTGGTTTTTCGGTCATGACACGCATTTTTTCTTTCATCTCATGTCCCCCTTGAGATTGTGAAAAATAGCCATTTATGGATGGAAACTGCTAACTCAATCTATAAGCAAATCCTTGCCGTTCATGGCTATTGATTCCCTCCTCTCCACGGAAAATCCAACGAATCATATCGTAGTAAAAGAGGCTGTTTACGGCTATGGAAGCTCCATGGTCTGCAGTTATCTTCACGGTTGGCGTTTGTTGTTACAGTCGCGGTTCTTATGAACCCGGTCGTCTCATCACGTCTGACTTCCCACTTTTTCATCCGATTTACCCCCACAATGAATAGAAGGACTAATTATAATCTTTCTTTTTCTATGTGGCGTACATCATATTTCCCACCTGACGGTGTGGAGCGCAACGAAATACCGGTCAGGTGTAGGAATGTTATGCGGCAACGAACGCCACAATCCCGACCTCTGGCACAGCGCAGCACTACAGGTATATCTGGGGTTCTTTTCGCTCGCGACAGTTTTCACTTAACCACTTTGTGACCTGGTCTATCCATGGGCTTTCCCATTTTCTTGCTCCGGTTGGACATTTCTTGATACATGCACTGCAGTGAATGCACTCATTCCGGTTGGTCTCCACTATGTCTCTCACAGTAATCGCAGCCGTCGGACAAACAATAGCACATTCTGCGCAAAGTGTGCATAGAGGTTCATCAGTGACCGGGGCCATCTCTGATGGTGAAACCCATTTCCTATACGGGAAGTTTCCAGGCACATGCAGGGGAGGCATCTCATCAAGGGTATGAAACTTGTCAATTTTCTCTTGAATTGACTCACCGAATCGCCTTGCCTTCTCTATATCCGAAGCGTCAGGACGCCCAGTAGCAATCGGGGTAGCCTCACTGTCATACGAGTGCTCTCCAATGAAGGCGCCACCGGCAATCGGTTTAAACCCGAGCCCTTCGACAATGTGCTTAAGTTCCAAAAGGGCATCTTCGTATTCTCGATTCCCGTACACAACTATCACTACCACGGGCGTGTTATCGCCTGTAATCTGTCGCAAGCGGTGTACGGCTTCGGAGGGAACCCGCCCGCCATACACGGGAGTTCCGATAATGACCAATTCATCTCTCAGTTGCTCTGGGCCTCGACTTCCAGCCTCAGACGGCGTTAGATCAATAGTGCTCACCCTATCAGATTGAATTCCTTGAGCAACCCCGTCTAAAATTCGAGCCGTGGTTTCAGTAGGTGAGAAAAAGACCAGCTTTGTCGATGTGATACCCATGAACGTACTCCTTTTCCTGTTTAGGTCAAGCTATGCTGCACTACTCACAAAATATCCAATTGCTCTCTGAATTTGGCATGTGGCATGTCGGTATGGTCGCCATTGGGTCCGATCCCTTTAGAATTTAGAACATCGGGGTTGGGACGCGGCCCCATCCGGTACCCGGGCCCAGCGAGTGGATGTCCAGCAGCACCAGGTTGTGCATATCTACGTCCATGAAAAACTGCGGCACACGGGCCGTGTTGATACCAAAGATGATACCCGGCGTATTGCTCGACCGAGGGACATCGATACCCAGGAAGATGAGCCTTCGGACGGCGCCGCGTGCCGCGTTGATAGCCGCAGACGTGCCTCCCTGGTCGTGATGCATCATTATGTGGCCGCCTTGGAGGTGTCGAAATGGATGGAAAATCCAGTCAGCGATCATCCCCAGCGTCTGATGATGCTCATACAGTCGCCACTGCGGACCAGTGTCAGCGATCATTCCCTGCATTACGTATCGGCGGGGGATAACGTAGACGAGGACAGGTCCCAATATCTGCTCGAGCCGGGACCGTACTTCCGGAAGCTCAACAAGGACGGCCATCCGGTGTTCGAGCATGATCGAGTCTTTCGGAAGGATGGTCAGGGCCGTGATCCGCCCCTGCGAGTACAGTGGTAGGTGCTCAACCGTGTAGGCGCGAAGGGCAAAAGAGCCACCGACCGCCAGCGCGACAAGAAGAACAAATCCGAACAGCGGTCGGAGCAGCCTGGAATGCGGAAACGGCAGGCGATCCACGGCTTGCTCCAGTTTCCGTGGAAAAAACATGCCCGTCCCGGCCATGTACTGGCGGTATCGGTCGCCGAACTGGTTCACCATTCGCCGCTCTTCGTCCCGTGCCAGGAAGTAGTAGAGGGCGACCATGACCGTCCACAAAACAATGGTGAGAAACCGGGGCCACAGGATTGCCAACCCCAATCCGGTGGCTCCCAAAGCAAGATACTGGGGGTGACGGATCCAACGGTAGAGACCACCAAGGGCCGGATCGCGCCGGAAGAACTTGTGGAAGTACACCTGCCCGGCACAGACCAGGAAAATGACCGTCCCACCCACGAACAGGACGGAACCCGCGACCCGAACCGTTTTAAGGAACAGCCCGGGGGGCAGGACCATGTGCGGCAGAAAGAACGCTGCCAACCAGCGCGTGGCCGACCAGTGGGCGAACCAGAGAAGGACGGGATTGAAGGCCGCGTAGAAGAATGCCGCAAAGGGGCTGATCATGATCAGCACCTCAAGGGCGATGACGAAATACAGGACGATGGCGGTCCCGAAAAGTCCACGTGATTTAGTCATACGTGAAGCCTCCGTGAGTTCGGCGATATATTTCCCTTTCGGCCCAATCGCCGTGGATCAGCCGCAAGCCGCCGGGCAAGCTTGCTTGCCTGAAGGCGCCGACGGCTGTTTATGGGATGCCGGTCACCTTGAAGGACTGGGCGAAGAGTCGCGGGCGCCGGCTGCGAAGCGAGCCA